>JBIKTT010000344.1:0-3709 GCA_044347925.1 Phycisphaerales bacterium | reverse complement strand
TGCCGTCGTTGGCTCGCCCGGCGTAGCGGCGGAGCACGTTGCGGACCTGCGCCTGGGCCGTCGGGTCGCCGGTCAGGTGGTCGTTCATCATGAGCAGCAGGACGGTCCACGCCGCTCCGTCGGGGGATGCGGGGTGGAAGCGAGTGCCGCCCTGCGCGACGTCCGCGTCGATCACCCATCCCGCCGGACCGCCGCCCGCTCCCGGGCCCGTCGTGATCAGGGAGCGTCCGAAGCGGACCACCTGCGCGAACTCGTCGGAAGCCCAGGCTTGGAAGCTCAGCCGCGTGTCGTCGGTGTCGCGAACCTGGATCGCATCCTCGTCGGTGGCGATGAGAAGCTTGCCGTCCGCGGTCGCGGCCAGGTCGTGGGCAACGGTGGCTCCGGCGAGGTAGAGCGTCGGCGCGAACGTCTGCTGGCTTCGGGCTTGCGAAGCGGGGACCTTCCAGACCCGGTAAAGCGGTTGAGCGACGTTCGTGTCGAGCACATAGAGCGCCGCATCGTTCGTGCCCGCGAGATGATCGGTGAACGCGATCCCGACCGCGGGCGCGGGAAGCGTGCCCACCACCGATGGGGCGAGCGTGTTCGCTTGCGTCGCACGATAAAGCGTCGAGCCCGCTGTCCAATAGATATGGTTCGCGACGCGATCGGTCGCGATCCCCGTGACCGTCTCGCCGCCCGCGATCGTCACGGAGGAGAGGAGCGTGCCGGAGGTGTCGTTCGCTTGGGCTCGGTAGATGCGCAGGCTTCCGGAAGCCCCGACGTAAAGCCGGCCCGCGGCGTGGGCCAGCGCTTCGTGCGGCCACGACGCGTCGGTCCCGAACTCGACCCGCGCGAAAAGCGTGAGCGCTCCGGTCGAGGTGTCGTAACGGAGCACCGCGTCTCCCGGCTGTCCGTCCGGCGCTGAGACCGAATCGTGCACCGCGATGAAGAGAAGCCGGCCCGAATCCGAGAACGCGACCGCGCCCACACCGTCCGTCGACCCATCGAGAGTCATCCACGGCACCAGCGAAGCGATCTGGGACCGCGAGATCGTCGCGACCAGTGAACCGTCCGCGAGTCGGACTTCCACCGTGTCCTCAAAGCTGTCGGCGAACGCGTGCCACCCGGAAAGGCTCGAAGCCGCGACGCCCGCGGTATCGTCCGGGCCGGTCACCGTCCACGGCGCAACCTGCGGTCCGGCGAGAGCGACCGATGACGACGCCACGACGCCCAGCGCCGAAACGGACCTTGAGATTCGCGAGAGATGGCGGGTTTCCGTATGCAAAGCGTGGGGCGCCGCTCGCGCGACGCCCCACGGGGTGAGCTTGATTCAGATTCGCGGACCAAGGTCCGCCGGATGCTCAGCAGCCGGTCTCAAAGCCCTCGACGAACTCATCGTAATCGAAGAAATCCACAAACTCGTCGCCGTTGAAGTCCGCCGTGCGGCCCGGGGGGCACGTGCCGGTTTCAAAGCAGTTGACGTAATCGTCGTAGTCGAAGAAGTCCAGGAACCCGTCGCCGTTGAAGTCGGCGGGGCAGCTCGGGGTCGCCGGAACGATCGTGTACACGATGTCGTCCCAGAAGATCGTGCCCGAGCTCGGAAGGCTGCCAAAGCCGAACCGGCCGATCGTGATCTTCATGTGGTTGGGATAGGCGCCCGGCCCGAGACAGGGGCTAAAGCAGCCGCCGCACGGATCGCCGGCGCCGCCACAGCCGAAGGTGTCGTTGAAGATAACCTCTTCCTGGATGTCGGCGAGGCTCCAGCGCACCTCGAACTGACGCCACTCGTTGTTGGTATCGCCGGAAATCGTCGCGGCTTCGCCGCCCCAGGGGTCGAGCGTGGCGAAGTCCTGATTGCCGCGCTTCACGTTGAGCTTGATGCCGACCTGGTCGCCGGTGATCGGGTTGCTCGTCGGGATGTAGTACCAGCCGGTGAGGACGAGGTCGCCGGAGTTCGGGCCTTCCCACTGCCAGAGCGGGTCATAGAACGGGAACCCGGGCTGGAAGAAGTTGAGCGTGTCGGTCGTGAACCCGCGGAACTCGGAGAAGCCGGGCGTGCGGATCTCGATGCAGCGGTTGCCCGAGCGGGGCGTGGGCATGAACCCGCGGCCGTCGCCGACGTTGCGGTGGATCGCGAAGGTCGGGCTCGACAGGTTGTGCCAGCCTTCGGGCTCCTGCGGGCTGATGCGGCTTCCGTTCTCGAAGTTTCCGTTGGTCAAGGGCAGTGGCGTTTGAGCCATGGCGGCCGCGGCGAGCGCGAACGCGGAAAGGGCACCGATCTGCTTCATCATGGGACTACCTCCATTTGCTCTGGGACTTGCTTTCGGCGCTTGGTCCCCGGCTTCGCACACAGAAGCCGAAAGCGCTTTCATTGTGGGGATTTTCAGACCCGTGTCAAGACAATCTTGCGTCCAAGCCGAATGTTCGCGGACCATCATTTCTTCGTGGAAGTCGCGTTGCCGTTGCCCCCGGCGCTCGACTGGGCCGCCGCGGCTTTCTTCATCGCGTTCAGTTTGTCCACCGTCTTGGCCCAGTCCTCCTTGTTCAGGATGACCCCCGACGGCTTCTGGGTCTTGGGATTGATGATCCCCTGGGCGGGGTCGACGGGACCGGCCCGCTCGAGCAGTCGCATCTCAAGCTCGCCGCGGCGCATCTCGATCTCTTCGCCCGTGTCGGTGAAGAGCACGGTCACTTTGTCCGTCAGCGCCGGGCCTTCGCTCGAACCGCCCATCAGCCAGTACGCGGCCGAGCCCACCAGCAGCACTGCGGCGACGGCCCACCCGACCATCGGGTTCTTGTTCAGGGTTTCACGGAGATTCAAAGCACACTCCTGATCTGAAGGAAAGGACTCGCCGACTTTCGCGTCTTACTGCCCGGGGTAGAAGTGGCCCCAGTTGTAGAACGGGCCCGGGGCGCCGTACCGATCGCGTGCTTCCTGCGGGCGGTACTCGAAGCGACGCAGAATCTTCACGCTTTGGTCGCCGAACAGGAAGTTGTTCGCGAGATTGTCGAAGAAGGCACCGTCGATGTTCAAGGCGTTGCCCTGCTGACGCTTGGTGGAGTGCCGCGGGAACTCGTCGAGGGCGTCGGTCGCCCAGACGACCTGCTCGGGGTGCTTGACGACGCGGACGCGGCGTCCGGAGACGCCCGAGGTCTGCGTGGCGATCGAGTCGTTGAACCAGTACTCGCTGAAGGTGGTGGCTTCCGCCCCGTTGACGACGACCTCGGGGAAGGGGAGCGAGAAGACGCGACGACCCAGATATGCGGCCATTTCCTGGGTGCGGACGCTGGTGTCACCTTCGGCCGAGGGGCAGGTGAAGGGCTTGTTGCTTTCGGTGCCGCCGAGGTATGGTCGGAGGTAAAAGACGGCGCTGACCTGCCAGAAGATCGAGCCGTACGGGGGCCGCTGCGCCTCGGGGATCGGCGGCGGCGCGATCATCAGGTCCATGAAGACCGGATCCTTCTGATCATCGAGGTAGTTCTGGATCGCGATCCCGAACTGCCTCAGGTTGCTCTGGCAGATGACGTTGCGAGCCGCTTTGCGCGCGTTGCCGAGCGAGGGAAGAAGCAGACTGATCAGCGTCGCGATGATCGCGATCACGACCAATAACTCGATCAGCGTGAAGGCACGGCCACTCTTGTGAATTCTGGATTTCATTCAGCCAACCCTCCCGGGCTGTGTCATTTTGGTCTCGGTGAAGCTCGGCGCGAGTGCGCCCCATTTCACCTC
>JBIKTT010000381.1:0-3425 GCA_044347925.1 Phycisphaerales bacterium | reverse complement strand
GACCGCTCCGTCGATGTCGTGCTCCCGCAGACGCTCCTCAAGACCGTTCACCACGTCCGGCGGAGCGAGGCGACTCATCCGGAGCTGGATGATGTTCGCGATGATCAACGCGAAAGCGATGAACGAGAGGCCCACGAGCACATACCCGACCGTCCCGCCCTTGGTCACGTAGTCGGCGAGCCTGATCCCGCCCGGGTCCTGCGCCAGCATCGTCATGATCGTCATCGTCACGGTTTTGAACTCCCTGTGTGGGTTGGTGTACGGGCTTGGTCGTCGTTTTGGTGGTCCGTGTCAGCTTACTTCGGAGGTTCCGGGGCCGCGGCTGGTTCGGCCGTGGTGGGTGCGGCCGTGGAGGGTGCGGCTGGTGTCGTCGCCGGCTTGCTCGGTCGCGCCGACCGCGCGACCATCCACCTGGCCATCTGCGGCGATTCCAGCGCCGGGTGATCCGGGAACCGGTCGGCGGCTTCGTTCGCGAAAAGCGACGCCGCGGCTTCATTCCCGTCCGCGCTCAGCGCCAAAGCCATTTCCGCGAGTGCAAGGCCCGTGAGGTACGCATCCTCGGGAGCCGAACGCGAGGCGACATACGCGAGCGAGACGAGCCCCAGGCGCCGGTCCTCTTCGGTCTTCTCCATCAGGAGCGATCGGCCTACCGCGACGCGGCACCAGACCTCGACCCACCCGGGCGAGCCGACCGTGATGCGTTCCTGAAGCGATCGGCGAGCGTCGCGACGCTGGCTCTCATCCCCAAGCCTCGACTTCACGATGTCGTAGACCAGCCGTACGCCCGGGTCCGCCGTCGCGCCGCCCCGCTCGGGCAAGCCGCCCGTCCCGCCCGTGTCCGCTTTCGCGGCGAGGACGTACAGCGCGAAGAGGGAAGCCGCGCGAACCTCTTGCGTATTCGGCTTGCTCGCTTGATCCGCGGCCGGGACCTCCGATCGGGCCAGAGCCTGCACCGCAGCGGTCGTCACCCACATCGGCGGCAGGCCCGGGATCAGGCCGGTTCCGGGATCGATCATCTTCGAGACCTGCTGGCCCACGCTTTCAGGCGGAGAGTCGACCCCCGCGCCCGCCGTCGGCTGGGCGCGAAGCCAGGCGATCCACGGCTCGACGGCCGCGGTCTGCGCCCCCCGCATCAACCTGCACCGCACCAAACCGCCCGCGACCGTGAGCGCCGTCGGGCCCGTCCGCGTCCGGTACTCGGAGAAAAGCTCTTCAAACAGCGGCTCGGCCGCGACCCAGTCGCCGCGCTCGAGCCTTGCCCGCGCCCGCCATGCTTTCTCTGCGGTCGACGTGAACTTCGAAGCTTCCGTCGCGAGCGGCCCGGTGACTTCACGCACGCGGTCCCATCCGATCACGATGATGGCGACCGGCTTGCCGTCGGGGTTCCGGTCGCGGACGACGGAGACGCCTTCGGGCGCGACGGCGGTCGGTTCGCCGAGCGAGGTTTCGCTGACGCCGCGCGGCAGGACGGTCCCCGCGGGCTGCGGCTGCTGGAGCGTGGTCAGACCGTGAGCGGCCGCCACGCCCGCCGCCGCGATGATGAGGAAAGCGGCCGGTTTCCTCATCGCGGCTTCCTCGCGACGAACGTGTAGGTGCCGCCGGAGTCTTTGGCGATCTGCTTCATCTGCGGCTCGCTCTGGTTCTCTTCGAAGCAGATGCAGTGGATCTTGACGCGCGGGCTTCGGTTCATCCGCTGGAGCGTGAGGGGGACGTCCTCTCTGAACTGGCCGTCGGTCATGAAGAAGATGACATCGGGCCTGGGCTTGGCGCGGAAGAGCTCTTCGAACCCGCGCATGGCTTCGGTGCCGCCATCGGCGACAAGGGCTTCGACCTGCCGGGCGGCGGTGAGCTTGTTTTTGGCGGTGGCTTCGCGCCATTCGAGCTTGCCTCCCAGCGGCAGAGCTTCGGTCGAGAAGCTGACGACGAGGAACGAGGAGGTCTCGGTCATCTCGTTGATCGCGGAGGTAAGCTGGCTTTTAAGCTCGGCGAGGCGGTCGCCGATCATGGAGCCGGAGGTGTCGACGACGAACGCGATGCGGTCGCCCTTGGCTTCGACGCCAAAGAAGCTCGTCCCGCCCCCGCCCGCGCCGCCGGGGCCTCCGCCGATCCCCGTGCCCCCGGTGATGTCGCCGCCCCCGCCCAGGCCGCCGCCGGCTTCCGCGCCGCCCGCATCTCCGGTGGCCGCGTTGTCGCCGGGTGGACCGGCGAGGGGCTCTTCAGTAGGAAGGGCGTCGGTCGGAGCCGCGCCCAGGGTGCTGACGGAGTCTTCCGGCCCGCCCGCGGCGAGCGCAGAAAATTCGCCTTCGGTCATCAGGGCCATCTCGACCCCGCCGCTCCCGCTTCCGGCATCACCGGGCTGGCCGTTCCCGGCGGGGCCGGCGAAGTAGATCAGGGTCGCAAGGAACCCCCCTAACAGGTGGAAGCCTGCGGAGACGACGATCCCCGCGATGAGCGCGTTCCGCATCCAGAACCGCAGGCGGGGGGAAAGCCCGGCGATGGGCCGTGGCATCGGCTGGTCTGCGAGCGACTCGGGATGAGCCGGGGTCGGGGCGTTCATGCGGAGGTTCTCATCGGTCCGTCGGCGGCTTTGGCCGGAAACCGAGGGGGGTGGGCGGCTGGGGCGGAGCGCTCAGCCTATACCGGGCCGCCGGGGCGCGGGGTTCAGGGTCGCGTGGCGCTCGCCATTCGATTCGGCCCCGGGCGGGGTTCGGTTCGGCGAACATTCCCGATCCCCCCGATTGAACCGCGGTCCGGCGGACGCTACAACACGTCCGGACCGACCCATCACGCCAACGAAAGCCAAGCGAACCACCATGAGCTCATCATCCGCTTCAACCCCGGCCGCTCCGCGGTACAAACGTGTCCTGCTCAAGCTCTCCGGCGAGTCTTTCGCCCGGCCCGGCGGCTTTGGCATCGACCCCGAGTGCTTGAGCGCGATCGCCCGCGAGGTGAAGGAAGCCGCGACGGTCGGGACGCAGGTCGCGGTCGTGGTGGGGGGTGGCAACATCATCCGCGGGGCGACGCTTGCCGCCGCCGGCCACATCGCGCAGGCGACCGCCGACCAGATGGGGATGCTCGGGACCGTCATCAACGGCATCGCGCTCAAGGAAGCTCTGATCGCTCAGGGCCTGGACACCCGCGTCCAGTCGGCGGTCGAGATGAAGTCCGTCGCCGAGCCGTTCATCCGCGGCCGGGCGATTCGCCACCTTGAGAAGGGCCGCGTCGTGATCCTCGCCGCCGGCACCGGCAACCCCTTCTTCACCACCGACACCTGCGCCGCCCTCCGCGCGGCCGAGCTTAAGTGCGAGGTGATCCTCAAAGCGACCAAGGTCGACGGCGTCTACACCGCCGACCCCAAGAAGGACCCCAAAGCCACCCGCTACGAGAGCTTGTCCTTCGCCGAGGCGATCTCGAAAAACCTCAAA
>JBIKTT010000343.1:0-3727 GCA_044347925.1 Phycisphaerales bacterium | reverse complement strand
CGGCCGCTCGCGGGCTTGACGCCGGAGCTGAAGAGATCGCGGAACTTTGGATCGGGAGAGTCAGGCATGGTTCACGCCCAGATTCCGTGAACGTTCCACCCCGTGGCGGCTTCTTCGCGAAAGACCCAGAGCCAGAGGCCACCCTCAAGCTGAATGCGGTAGTAATCGCGCGTGCTTTGGCCGCTCCACCACCACTCGGGCGCGAGGCGCTCCGGGCCGGCGGAAGCGACCACGTTCCACTCGCTTTGCCGCCAGATGAGGCGTGTCGGCGGCCCGTCGGGAACAAGGGAGATTGCCGTCGCAGGCTCGGGGGGGCTGAGCATCAGCGTCGGGCGTTCGCGCGGAAGTTCGCAGGCTTGGGCGGCTTGCTTGGGCGCGGCTTCGAGCGCGGGCACGGACTGGAAAGCCCTTTCGGGGATGTGCGTGCCCACGGGCAGGAGCCAGCGGACGGATGAAGGCCCCAGCCGATCGGAAAGCGTGTCGATCAGCTCGGCGAAGCTTGTCTCCACTCCCGCGCCGGTCGAGGTCTTCCATGCGGCGCGTTGAGCCTGCGTGATGCGGCCGGTGCGGGCGGCGAGGAGGGAGACGGCTTCGACGCCGAAGCCCATGTTGATGGTGTCGAGCTTGCGACCGACGAGGGTGCGCAGGTGCTTGACGCTGCGGCTTGGCTTGCTCAGCGTGATGGTGAAGGTGACGGGCGGAGAACCCATGCGGGTGCACTGGACGAGCAGGTGGCGCACGCCGCTGCCGCGGGTGCGGAGCTGGCCGGCGAGGTGTTCGAGAAGCTCATCGCAGACGAGGTGGAGGGTTTCAAGACGCGTCGTGCCGCCGTCGAGCACGCGCTCGACCAGAAGCGGGGGCGTCGGGCGGACGGGCTCGATTACTTCCATCGCGTGGCCGAGCGCCTGATCGAGGCGGACCGCGAGTTCGGCGCCAAACCGCGACGCGAGCGAGACCCGCGGGAGCTTCATCACCTCCCCCACCGTCTCGATCCCGATCTCGTGAAGGCCGGCGAGCGTCGCCGGCTCGAGGCGGAGCGCGGCGGCGGGGAGCGGCGCGAGGGCTTCGACGATGTTCGCGGTCTGCATCGTGAGCGGGCGCGGGCCAAAGCGTGCAAGACCCCACGCGGAGGCGTACGTCGGCGTGACCGCGATCCGGCAGCGAAGGCCGAGCTTCCAGACGGTGCGGCCGATCCGCCGCGCGTGGCGCTCATCGGTGCCGAAAAGCCGCTCGCAACCCGCGATGTCCATCAGCAGGCCGTCCGGCGGGTCGATCGCGACGACGGGCACGAGGGTGGCGAGCCAGGTCGCGAGGTGCTTGAGGGCTTTGGCCGCCCGCTCGGGGCGGTGCCTTTCGATATGGAGGGTGGTCGCGGACGCGAGAGCCTGAGCGTGGGCGAGGGTCATGCCGGGATGGACCCCGGCGTGCGCACAGCGTGGGCAGCAGGCGACGACGGTCTGCCTGGAAGCGACGCTTTCGACGATGAGGATGTGCGCGGCTTCGCACGCGGCGGGGCGGTCATCCCGCTTGGGCGCGGGCGAACCGGTTTCGGCCTGCCTGAGTTTGCGTCGTGTCAGATCGATCAGCAGATACGGCAGGAAGAGCGACAGTGCTTTGGGCATCGTCCCACTCAACGACCCATCGGCGTGGGGCGTCCGTCAAGGGCTGCATTCCTTTGCAACGCAGAAGTTCCACGTTCCAACGTGGTCGGCAGGAGGGAGAGGGCTCGGCGCGGACAAGCCACCGGGTCGCGGCGGCGCTGAGCTCGGCGAGTTCCGCGCCGGGCCTCATGACAAGCCCCACGGCTCCACCCGCTTCGGCCGCAAGCTGGAGCCGGCGCGTCGCGGACATGTCCAGGCCCGAGCCGTCGAGCACGACCGATGCGACGCTCGGACAACGCAGCGCCAGATCCGAAGCCCAGACCAGTTCCTCGGTCGCGTGCACCTGAACCCAGAGCGTGCGCGAGAGGTCATCCATCACGGCCCGGGCCGCGACCGCTCGCGAAGAACCGATCCAGACTGTGTGCGTGCGATCGGCATCGCGAGCCCGGCGGGCGATGTCCGCAACGAGGGCGACCGCCGGCTCGGCGAACCGGCCGGCGTACTCCGCGGAGTACCACTCGTGGATCGCGCCGCGCGAAAGCCCAACCGCCGCTCCCCAACCCAGCGGCACCACCGCACGGTCCGCTCGCGCTCCGCCGCGATCCACGATCTGCGTGCGGAGGCGTTCGAGGAGCCGCGAGCGGTCGGCCGAAAACCTTTCAGAACCCGAACCCATGCCCACAGCATACACCCAAATCGAATCCATTCAAGATGATTGGTTCTTTTTAGGATCGAAGAAGCGACGAGCCCTTTTTAGGGGATCTTTCCGTTCGAGTCGATCCACTTGAACCGCTTCCCGAGTCCTTAAGAAGGGCTTGAAGGAAGAAGGAAGTGGCCGGGGTCGCCACGGAGCAGGGAGCAGACATCGCGGAACATGCCCAGGCCGGTGACGAGGGCGCCGCTTCCCGCGCCGAGAATCCGCACGGAGCCTTCGCCGTAGGACTCCGTGCGGATCTGGAGGGCGCTGCGTCCGCTCGGATCGGCGAGGGCGGAGGACTCGGGGACCTCGGCGAGGCCGATGTCGGAGGACTCGGGCGTGATGCGGGCGACGTACGCGAGCGTGGAGCCGCTGGCTTTGGCCGCGTTCATGCGCTCGAGGACGGTGGCGTGTTCGCGCGAGAGCAGGGCGTGGAGATCCGCGGGCGTGCTGGCGGCTTGAAGGCCGTCGACGAACGGCCTGAGCGTCAGCGGGGCGGAGGGGAAGCCGGCGGCACGACGGAGGATGAGGGCTTTGCGGCAGACGTCCTTACCGGAGAGGTCCTGTCGCGGGTCGGGCTCGGCGTATCCGAGCCGGACGGCTTCGGTCACGGCGTCGGCGAGCATCCACCCGCTTCGGAGCTGGCGGAGGAGATAGGCGAGGGTGCCGCTGAGCGTGGCTTCCAGCGAGATGATCGGCTCGCCCGTGGCGGCCAACCCGTGAACGGCGTCGAGGAAGGGAAGCCCCGCGCCGACGGTGGACGAAGCGCGGATGCGGCCTCGGCCCTCGCGGAGCGCGGCGACGATGCTCGCGTACCAAGCGTCATCGGCGAGAGGTTCCTTGTTCGCGGTGACAAAGCACGCGCCGGCGCGAAGAGCGGGAAGGATGCGAGCGGCGACCGTCGGATCCGCGCTGGCATCGACGAGGATCAAGGGGTGTTGGTTGGCACGCTGGGCGAGCCATGTGCTCGCACGGTTCCAGTCCATCCGAGCGAGGTGGGTCTGCACGTGCCCGTGTGCGGCTTTCCAAGCGAGAGAATCCGCGACGCTCGACGATCCGGCACCGACCGGGACCACACCGGTCGAATCCGACACGGCGATGATGGAGCACGAGGCGCCGGCGTTGCGGGAGAGCGCCAGTGGACGACTCTCGCACAGGTGGGCGAAGGCGCGTCCGACCTGTCCCATCCCAAGCAGCACGATCCCGGTCTGACTCATTCTCACACTCCGTATGGACGGGAACACTTACTCGCAGATGATCCGCGCCGCGGCGGTCATGGCCATCGAGACGGACGGCTGTCCTTTGGCTTGCACGGCGATGGATTGGGCCGTGGGTTCGACGCTGACGATGGTGGCGACCGATCCGGGCTTGAGCCCGTGCTTGGCGACAAAGGACAGAAAGGCGGAGTCCTGATCGAGGATCCGAACGA
>JBIKTT010000341.1:0-3739 GCA_044347925.1 Phycisphaerales bacterium | reverse complement strand
CGGTTGACCTCGGCGACGGCGTGAGCGTGCTTTTGGAGTGCGGCGAGCACGGCGGGGGGGCCGAAGATGCCGCGAGCGTCGGTGACACGCTCGTAGTACCCGCGGGCTTGCTCCACGATCTCGGCGAGTTCGCTGAGAATGACGATCACGCCTGGCGGGAGGAGCGTGGGCATGAGCACGCCGCGTTCAGTCTGGATGAGTGCCGGGTCGGCGGCGAGAAGCTCAACGCGGTCGATCGCGCGGTCCGAGCCCATCGTGTTGAGGTCGATCTCGGTGAGCTTGTCGACCTCGTCGCCGAAGAAGTCGAGTCGCACGGGGATCGCTTTCGCGGCCGAGCCCTCGCCGCCACCCGGTGGGAAGATATCGAGGATGCCGCCGCGGACCGCGAACTCCCCCGGCTCTTCGACGGCGTCGCGGCGCGAGTAGCCCGCGCCCTCAAGCCAGCGGACCAGGCCCGACATCGGCACCGTCTGGCCGCGGGCGATCTCGCGCGTGAGCTGAGAGAGTGACTCGACCGGCGGCAAGCCCTGCATGAGCGCCTGGATCGGGGCGACGAGGACTTCGGGCAGCGTGCCGGTCCCCAGGCTTCGAAGCACGCGAAGCCGTTCGGCGAAGAGGTCCAGAGCCGCGGCGGACTCGCCGGGGAGAGCTTCGAGCGCGGGGAGGCGGGTCGCGGCGACGCCCATCGAAGCGAGTTCATCAACGGCTTCGTCGGCTTCGTCGAGGTGAGCGGCGACGAGCAGGATGGGCTTGGTCGTGAGGCGTCCGATGGCGGCGGCGATGAGGTGTGTCGCGGAGCCTGCGGCGCCGCGTGCGACGGCGCGCTTGCCGGCGCTCAGCGCCTGCGCGAGGTCCGCGAGGGTCGCGGTGCGCTGGATGTGGTCGATCGGTGTGGTCATGGTCGCCGCGGCATCATTCGCACCATCGGCACGCGAGCCGGGCATGGGTTACTTTCGCTTGAGAGCGTCCGCGACGAGTTCGGCGAAGGCTTTGGCGTTGCGAGCTTCGACGACGGGAGCGGATTTCGCGGCGGGGACGCCGGCTTTGGTGAGGAGGTCACCGGCTTTGGCCCAGAGCTTGTCGGCGGCTTTGCCCTCGGCGAGGAAGACCTCGCCGACGAGTTCCTGGAGTTGGGTGAGGGTGCGGGTGTCCGCGTGCTCGTAGAAGCGGTTGATGGCTTTCTTGGCTGTCTTGGAGAAGTGTCCGCCGTAGGTCATGCCCGAGGATATCCCGGGGTTCTGGCGGGTCGCTTGCTACGCCGGGGCCGGGATGGTATACTAACCGATCGGTTATCTATGTCAGGAGAAACGCATGAACCGCTGTCTCTCACTGTCCGCCGTCGTTTCGATCGCTCTGCTCGCCGGCTGTGCCCACACGGGGGGCACGCCTTCGAGCCCCGCGACCAATCCGCAAGCCATGCTCGACGCGGTCAAGAGCATGAAAGGTGACTGGATGATGATCGACGACAAGGGCGTCGCCCAGCCGGCTTCGACGTTCACGGTGTCGTCCAACGGCTCGGTCGTCCGCGAGATCATGTTCCAGGGCACCGAGCACGAGATGACGAACATGTACCATCTCGACGGCAACTCGCTGATCATGACGCACTACTGCGCGATGGGCAATCAGCCGCGGATGCGGGCGGTCGCGTTCGACGGCAAGACGATGGCTTTCGGGGCCGACAGCGTCACCAACCTCAAGGGCGATGCCGCCTACATGGGAAGCATGACCATGACGTTCGTCGATGCGAACAATGTCTCGATGGACTGGCGGAGCATCAAGAACGGCAAGCCGGACGGCTCCCATGACGCGCCGTTCAAGCTGACGCGGAAGAAGTAAGCGGTCGACCAAAGAGAAAGAGCCTGACCCATGCCGTCGTGGCGCGGGTCAGGCTCTTTCGTTTGTGGTTGTGCGAGATTACTTCGACGCCGACTGCAGAGCGATGAGCGAGTACGCGGTGATCAGCACCGGGTCGTTCTCCATCCATCGGTCGTCGACGCTCTTGAATGAGCCGTCGGCCTGCTGGAGTTCGGCGAAGCGGTTGATGAGGTCGACGCGCCAGTCGCGTTTGCCGGCGTTGCCGTCGTCCTTGGTCTGGCCCTTGATCTTGGTCTCGCCGCTGGCTTCCAGAGCACGCCCGAACGTGAGCAGGTAGTAGTAGTACCCGTCGGTGCCCATGCCGGGGTTCTCGGCGAGGGTGTAGTTCTCGGAGATCCAGCGGAGCGCGTTGGTCACGCGCGGGTCGTCCTTCTTGAGGCCGGCGTAGATGTACGACTTGAACCCGGCGTAGGTCATCGAGCCGTACGCACGGAGCTTGGACGCTTTCGTGCCGTCGCTCAGCGTCTCCTCGATGGTGCCGGCGAAGGACTGGCCGATGCCGATCTGGTCCTTGTTGACGCTGGTGGCGTAGATGAACCCGCCCTGGTTCGTGCCGTCGGCGTACGCCATCTCGTTGATGCTGTCGACCATCTGGCAGCGCTGGAGGAAGACCAGAGCACGCTGGAACGCCGGATCGTCGGTCGGCAAGCCCGAGTCGTACAGAGCTTCGATCGCCCACTGGGTGTTGGACATGTCGGGACGGCCGTGCTTGCCGTAGCCCCAGCCGCCGTAGAACGAGTCGCTCTTCTCGACGGGCTTGGGCGACTCATCAAGACCGGCGATGGTGACGGCTTCCTCGGAGTACTGGAGCTTCTTGAGGAAGGTCTGGGCTTTGGCGATGGCGTCCTTGGCCTGCGGCTGCTTGGAGGTCGCGATGGCGGTCAGGCAGATGGCGGTGTTGTACGTGGGCAGAGCCGCGACATAGATCCCGCCGTCGGCTTTCTGCGCGGACAGCAGGTACTTCATCCCGGCCAAGACCGTCGGGTCCTGCTCGGTCATGCCCGGTTCGAGCATCATGCCGCGGATGACCAACCCGGTGATCGCGGGGAAGGGAGCAACGCCGTCCTTGACGCCCCAGGCGCCGAGCGACGCATCCATCTTGGTCCGAAGGAACTCGATGGCTTTCGCCCGCATCTCCTTGGCTTGCTTGGCGGTCGCTTCCGGGAGCGCCTCGCGAGCGGGCGGTGCGGGCTGCGAAGCCGAAGCCGGCTGGGCGGCGGGCTTGGGTGCGGGGGCGGCGGGTTGAGCGAGGCAAGCGAGGGCGATGAGCGTTGAAACAAGCATCGATGGACCTCCGGTTTCCAGATGGTAGCTTTGGACTTATTCCCGGCGAGGTGCTTCCTCCGAAACGATCATCGCCGCCGCGACCACCGCCGCGGTCTCGATTCTCATGATGTGCGGCCCGAACCGGCACACCCGGGCTCCCGCCGCGCGGGCTTGCCCAATTTCTTCCGGCGAGAATCCACCCTCGGGCCCCACAAGAAGCCGGATCGTCTCCGCTCCGCGAGCCCGGTACGCCTCGCCCTCCCCATCCGCGATCACGACGTGCGGGTGCTCCAAAGCCTGGGCGAAACGCAATCCCGGCGCGATTTCAAGCTTCCACGCCCGGCCGCACTGCTTGGCCGACTCCGCCGCGATCCGCTCAAGTCGATCGATCTTCCCCGCTCCGGGTTCGACCACCGTGCGCACCGTATCGAGCGGAGCCCACGAAGCGGCTCCCACCTGCGACAAACCGTCGATCATCGTGCCCAGCCGGTCACCCTTGGGAGCACTGCTCAGAACGTGCACACCGGGACTGACCCTGGGCTCGGTCGCGATGGTCGCGATCGCCACGTCCAGGGCCCACCCGTCGCGCCCGTGCTTG
>JBIKTT010000340.1:0-3740 GCA_044347925.1 Phycisphaerales bacterium | reverse complement strand
GGGCATGATCGATGCACTCGACGACCCCTACACCATCTACGTCCCCCCCGCCGACACCGAGGACTTCGACAAGGACCTCACCGGCGAGTACTCCGGCATCGGAGCTTCCGTCCAGATCTCGACCGACGGCTACCTCCAGATCGTCTCCCCGCTCGAAGACTCCCCCGCGATGCGCATGGGCATCATGGCCGAGGACAAGGTCATCGAGATCGAGGGCAAGAGCACGCTCGGCCTCTCCGTCGACCAGTGCATCGACCTGCTCATGGGCAAGGAAGGCACCAAGGTCAACATCGTGCTCGAACGCAAGGGCACGAAGATCCCCATGGAAGTCACGCGGCAGAAGATCAAGACCCGCTCGGTCAAGGGCGTGCACCGCCAAGAAGCCGACCGCAGCAAGTGGAACTACCTCGTCGATGAGAAACGCGGCATCGCGTACCTCCGCCTGACCCAGTTCACCCCGGGCTGCACCCGCGAATTCGCCGAAGCCCTGCTCGCCGCCGGCGCGGCCGAGGGCAAGGTCAAGGGCGTCATCATCGACCTCCGCTGGAACCCCGGCGGCCTGCTCACCGAAGCCATCTCCATCGCCGATCTCTTCCTCGACGAAGGCACCATCGTCTCGACCCGCGGGCGGAAGTACCCCGAGCGCATCGAGAAAGCCCGCAAAGAAGGCACCCTCCCCAACTTCCCCGTCGCCGTGCTCATCAACGGCAACTCCGCCAGCGCCAGCGAGATCCTCGCCGGAGCGATCACCGAGAACAACCGCGGCATCGCCGTCGGCACCCGCACCTTCGGCAAGGGCTCGGTCCAGGGCGTGCGCCCCATCGTCGTCAAGGACCCCGAAGGCAACGAGAAAGTCGCCGAACTCAAGGTCACCGAGCAGGGGTACTACCTCCCCTCCGGCCGAAGCATCACCCGCAAGAGCGACGCGACCGAATGGGGCGTCGACCCCAGCAAGGGCTACTTCGTCGACATGACCGACGAAGAACTCATCGCCATGCTCAAGGTCCGCCGCGAGATGGAGATCATCCAGCCCGCCAAGCCCGCGGGCGCCCCCGCCGAAGCACCCTCCGCCGAAAACCCCGGCGGCAGCACCGTCCCCAACTGGAGCGACCCCGACGCGACCCTCGAGTTCTTCAAGGACGCTCAGCTCACCGCCGCCGTCCGCGCCATGCAGGCCAAGCTCGACTCCGGCTCATGGAAGCAGACCGGCGGAGAAGCAACGCCCATCGCCGCCGTCGTCGGAAGCGAGCTCGGCAAGCTTCAGCAAGCCCGCGACCGCCTCACCCGCGAGCTCATCCGCATCGAGAAACGCGCCGAAGCCCTCGAGAAGGGCGCGACCGTCGAGCAGGCCGCCGCCGGACGCGATCTCTGGGCCGACACCATCGACCTCACCGGCGGCAAAATGCAGGTCTTCGACAAGGACGGCAAGCTCGTCGCCACTCTCGACATCACCAGCAACACCCTCGAACGCTGGCTCGTCGATGCCGACGTCAAGAAAGCCAAGGAAGAGGCCGTCAAGTGACATCGGGGCCTTCGGCAGCTCCGCCTGCTTCGGAGCAGGCATGCTGACGCGCACCCGGATCCTCGGCATCGAGACAAGCTGCGACGAAACCGCCGCCAGCATCGTCGAGAACGGCTCTTCCGTCCTCTCCTCCTTCGTCGCAAGCCAGCACGACCTCCACGCCGAGTACGGCGGCGTCGTCCCCGAGATCGCAAGCCGCGCTCACGTGGAAGCGATCCTCCCCGCCGTCCTCGCCGCCGTCAAGCAGGCCGGCGTGCCTCTCGCGGACATCCACGCCGTCGCCGTCGGCCATCGCCCGGGGCTCATCGGCTCGCTTCTGGTCGGCGTCGCCGCCGCCAAAGCTCTCTCCTGGTCCCTCGGCGTCCCCCTCGTCGGCGTCGATCACGTTCACGCCCACCTCTACTCCGGGCTTCTGGGTTCAGCTCCGGATGAGGAGATTTTTCCCGCTTTGGGCCTCGTCGTTTCAGGCGGCCACACTTCCATCTACGCGATGAACTCCTGGACCGACCTCAAACGCCTCGGCGCCACCATCGACGACGCCATGGGCGAAGCCTACGACAAAGCCGCCGTCATCCTCGGCTTGCCACACCCCGGCGGCCCCAACCTCGACAAGCTCGCCCGCACGCCCGGCGCGAACGACCGCGCCGAGGACTTCCCCATCAGCCGCTTGTCCCCCACGTCCCTCGACTTCTCCTTCAGCGGCCTCAAAACCGCGATGCTCTACGCTGTCCGCGGCGTCCCCAGCAACCCCCGCCAGCACACGCCGCACCCGCCGCCCCCGCCGCTCACCGACGCCCGCAAAGCCGACCTCGCCGCGTGCTTCCAGAAAGCCGCTTGCGACGCCGTCATCCTCAAGCTCAAGCGGGCTTTCGACCTTCAGGCCTCGCGCGGCACCAAGCCGGTCGGCCTCCTCTGCGGCGGCGGCGTCACCGCCAACTCCCGCCTCCGCCTCGAGCTCGACGCGTTCGCCCGCGCCCGAAACCTCACGCTCCGAATCCCCAAGCTCGAGTACTGCGTCGACAACGCCGCCATGATCGCCGGCCTCGCGTACCCCCTCCTGCAAGCGGGCAAGGTCGCCGACCTCTCCCTCGAACCCGTCCCCACCACCGCGTGCTGACCATGCACCAGACCACGCAGAGCTCCGCGACTCCCAAGGGCCCAAGGTACCCCCACCCCGCCGCTATGGACGAAGCGGAACTGATGAAGCACTGCGAATGGGGCCGAAGCCGCGCCTCCGGACCCGGCGGACAGCACCGCAACAAGGTCGAAACGCTCGTCTGGATCACCCACACCCCCACCGGTGTCGAAGCCCACGCGGGCGAGCGCCGCTCCGCCGAGGACAACCGCCAAGTCGCCCTCTTCCGCCTGCGCCTCGCCCTCGCGACCGAGGTCCGCTGCGCCCTGCCCAAGGGCGACGCGTGGGGAGACGCCCGAAGCGCCCTTTGGAAGTCCCGCTGCCAGGGCAAACGCATCTCCTGCAACCCTTCGCACGCCGACTTTCCCTCGATCCTCGCCGAAGCCCTCGACAACATCCACGCCTGCGGCTACGACGAGCACAAAGCCGCCACTCGCCTCTGCTGCACCGTCAGCCAGCTCGTCAAGTTCATCAAGGACCACCCGCCCGCGATGGTCGCGTGGAACACCGCTCGCGCCGAAACCTCCAAGCACCCGCTCCGGTAGACCGGCCACGCCCGAGCGTCGGGCCCGCCGCGACCCCGAGCGCCCCACCCCGCAAGTCCCGACCCTCCGCCCTTACACTCACCCATGCCACGCCAGGTCCTCCTCGTCGTGAACCGTGATCGCCCCGAAGCCGCCGCTTCCGCTCAGGCGGTCGCTCAGCTCATTCGCCAGCACGGCTCGCTCCTCGCCGAGATCGGCTCCGGCGCCGACAACCTGCGTGAACTGGCCGAGAAAGCCGGGTTGGTCGTCGTGCTCGGCGGCGATGGAAGCATCCTCGGCGTGGCCCGACGCTTGGCCGGACTGCCGGTACCCATGCTCGGCGTCAACTTCGGCCGCCTCGGCTTCATCGCCGAGTTCGAGCTCCACCTTCTGCCCGAGGTCGCTCCCGAGCTCTTCGGCGACACGCCGATCCCCTCGCGGACGGCTTCGCTCCTCTCCGTCACCGCGAGAGGGCCCGACGGCGGCCAGACCGACAAGGGCGTCGCGCTCAACGAAGCCGTCATCACGGCGGGCAGCCCCTTCCGCGTCATCCGCCTCG
>JBIKTT010000339.1:0-3754 GCA_044347925.1 Phycisphaerales bacterium | reverse complement strand
TCTCGGCCGCCCGCGGCGACTCGTCATAACTCGCGTCGGGCATGCGCACGGTGAACGTGCGAACGTCCGGAGCGTGCCGCTTGGCCGCCGCCGCGATCAGCGGAGAATCGATCCCGCCCGACAGGAAGCAGCCCACCGGCACATCCGCAACAAGACGCGCCCGCACCGACCGATCGATCGCATCAAGCACCGCGCGCGGCTCATCGAGTCGGAAGCTCTGACTCCCGCGCGGCTTGGCGGTCCGCCACGCGGAAACGGCCCACCGCGGCGACCCGCTCGAAAGATCGAGCTCGGCGATGCCCCCCGGCGGAAGCGCCTCGATGCCGTCAAGCGGCGGCTGTGCCCCGAAACCCATCGACGCCCACATCCGCACACGCAACGGATCAACCTCGACCCGCAGGTCCGGACGCAGCGAGCGACGAATCGCAACCAGCGCCGGCACCGTGCTCGCAAACGCAAAGCACGTCGCCTCGCCGACCGCAAGCGTCGTGAAGTACACCGGCTTCTCCCCCGCCCGATCCCGCGCGAGCGTGAGCACATTCGAACGCCCGTCCCACGCCGCAAACGCGAACATCCCGTCAAGATCTGGCACGATCGCCGACCGACGGGCAAGCCACCCCATCGCCACAACCTCGGTGTCGCTGTGGTCGGACGCAAACGCCGACCCCGCGCCCGTCAAGTCCCGGCGAAGCTCCGGGTGGTTGTAGATGCACCCGTTGAAGACAACCGCCACCTGCTCGCGGGGGTCGGCGTTCACCGGCCGCACCATCGGCTGGCCCCCGCCCGCCGCATCCAGGATCGTCAGCCTGCGGTGGGCCAGCGCGACCGTCGCCGCACGCCCCGCCAGCTCCACCCTCCGCTCAAACAACCCCGAACCGTCCGGCCCGCGGTGAGCGATCGCGATCGACGCGGCATCCAAAGCCGCTCGCGGAGCGAACGGACCCGGCGGCACGGCCGGCCCGACAAGGATGATCCCGGCGATGCCGCACATGGCTCAGACAGGGTACGGGCCGGAAAGCAGCCGGAAAAACACGCGATCGACGGCCCGGAACGTTTCAACTTTCACATCGGGCTAGGCGGACCATCCCCTTCGCGTCATAATGCTCACGAACCGTGAACCCAAGAGCCGCGCCGTTCGAAGTGATGGCGGGATACATGCGATGGAGAAGACGATGAAGTCATACCCACGATTGGCTGTTCTGGCATTACTCCTGGGCGCAGGCGCCGCGTCCGGAAACGACAACCCCGTCATCATGCAGTGGTTCGAAGCCAAGTGGTCCGATATGGAACGCCGCATCCCCGACTGGTACCTGTCGGGGTACGGGGCCGTCTGGCTGCCCCCGGCAAGCCGCGCCGGTTCCGTCGGCTCGGCCGGCTACGACGTCTTCGACCGGTTCGACTTCGGCCGGCCGGGCAACGAGACCGCGTACGGGACCGATCAGGGGTTCCGAACCGTCATCAATGAATTCCACCGCGCCAACGGCCTGGTCTACCTCGACTCCATCCTGAACCACAACGGTGCCCGCCAGGGCTCCGCAGGCTTCCAAGCCGCCGGCGGATATCCGGGGTTCTGGATGGCGTCCAGCACGCCGCCCGTCGACAAGACCCCCACGAGCAACTGGGGTGATTTCCACAACGGCAACGCCAACGGCTACCTCCAGTCGGAGAACCCCAACGGGCCCAACTACGACCAGTACCGCGGCGATCTCGTCGCCCTTATCGACATCGCGCAGGAATCCAACAACCAGTTCATCCGCCAGCCCGTGACCCCGGGCGACCCGCTCAACATCCCCGCCGGCACGACGTACAACCTCCCCGACCCGGCCAACCGCCGCGCGTACCCGGACCGCCAAGCGACGCCGCTCACCTTCACCAATCCCGGAACGCCGCGCACGCCCGGCTCGAACCAGTTCACGGTCTACCCGTTCAACGCGAGCGACCCGACGACGGGCGACCCCGTGACCGACAACGCGACCGGCCTCCTCATGCGCTGGTCGCAGATGATGGTCGACGTCTACAAGGTCGACGGCTTCCGCCTCGACGCGATCAAGCACGCGCCCGCGTGGTTCTGGGACACGTTCTATGACACGTCGGTCTACCAGCGCCGCATCACCCCCGACGGCCGCCGCGTCACGCCCTTCAGCTTCGGTGAAGCCGTCGAGGGCAACGCCAACATCTACAACCTCTTCGTCCGCAAGGACGGCTTTGGCAACCGCGATGCACTCGACATCAACGGCTCGGGCTCCCTCCGCGACCTCGTCAACGCCGGCGGGTTCGGAAACTGGGTCAACGTGCTCGACCAGCACCTCGACAAAGCCGACGACAACGACAACAACGGCACGATCGGCGTCAACCACGTCTACTCGCACGACAACGGCACCGTCGGCGACGGCGGGGCCGCCCCCGGCGACCCCACGACCCGTCAGATGGGGTACTTCGCCAACGCGTACGTCTTCATGCGTCCGGGCATCACCAAGATCTACCACAACGCCCGCGGGATCTCGCGTCCGGGCGGGTTCTGGCCCCGCAACGGCGTGCTCACGACCCTGGGCGTGAACCCCGTGACCAACGCGGTGGATCGGACGATCCCGACCCTCGCGTCGCTCCATAACTCCTACGCCCGGGGGACCTGGAACGTGCTCAACGGCACCGACACGGTGAACCCGAGCCTCAACGACGTCATCATCTTCGAGCGCCGCGGCTGGACGGGCGCGGCGTGGTCGGCGCACGTGCTGGTGGGCGTGAACGACAGCTACGCCGACGGCATCGACACGCGGAGCGTGCAGACCTCCTTCCCCGCGGGCACGCGGCTGGTCGAGATGACCGGCAACGCCAACGACCCGGCCGTCGACCCGACCAACGCGATCCCGAGCATCCTCACCGTCGACGGCTCGGGCCGCGTGCTGATCCCCGTGCCGCGCAACCGCGCGAACGGCGTCGATCACAACAAGGGTTTCGTCGTCTACGGCCTGGCGATCCCGTCGGGGACGCTGGCGGTCACGCCCACCAACGGCCAGCTCGCCGCCGACCCCGTCAACGCGCCGCGCCAGCGCCGCCGACACAACGCCATCCCCGTCGTCACCGCGAACACCTTCGAGCTTCAGCTCACCACGACCCACGGCGACCCGGGCGTCGGGAACAACAACAACGCCGACGACAACGCGGTCTTCCGCTTCAACCAGGGGTTCGTCGACCTCAACGGCAACGGCGTCACCGACATCGACGGCCTCAACTCCGTCGTCCCGGGGTACGAGCAGTTCGTCACCCAGCGCCAGCCCCTCGCGGGCACAAGCAACACCAACGGCATCTACCGGCAGGTCATCAACACCGCGTCGCTGCCCGAGGGCCTCAACTACATCTCCGTCGTGGCGTTCCGCAAACGCGACTCCAACGAGCTCCCCATCTTCCGCGAATTCCGAAGCGTGATCTACGTCGATCGCGTCGGCCCCGCGGGAGCTTTCGTCGATCCCCCCGCCACGGTGAGCACCAACTCAGTCCGGTTCGACGCGCGAGCCGCCGACCGGACCGCGACGCGAGCCCACATCATCCTCGATCTCCCACAGGGTGCTGATCCGCTTTCCTCCCAGTACTCGAACGTCCAGACGCTCTGCGTCAAGACCGACCGCTTGGACTACTTCCGGACGCTCTCGGGTCTCACCCACGGGTGGCACACCGCCACGCTGACGTTCTTCGAGGAAACCGGCCGCGGATCCGCGCAGACGCACTCGTTCTTCGTCGATCTCTGCCCGGCGGA
>JBIKTT010000338.1:0-3758 GCA_044347925.1 Phycisphaerales bacterium | reverse complement strand
CCTTCCACGCCGGAACGGGCGTGGTGGTGGGGAGGTCGGTGTGTTTGGGGACTGGCGTGAAGGCCCCGGGCGGGTTGGCCGCCCACGCGCCCCAGCCCAGGATGAACTGGATCGCCACCACCGCGACAACGGTCATGCCGGTTCGGCGGAGAGCGCCCGAGAACGCGTCCGTGCCGGGGCGGCTGCTTGCGGCCATCCCCGCGACCATCCCGATCAGCACGATGAGGAACGCGAAAGCGATGTGCGTGTACAGGACGTGGGCCGAGCCGGTGTGGCGGTACGCGGCTCCGAGGACAAGCTGGAGGATGAGGGAGTGCGTGAGGGCGGTGCCCATCGCGCGACGGCGGCGGTCGGCCGCGTGCGTTTCGGCGGGGCCGGCCTGATACGCATCGCCGGCGTACGCCGTGAACATGGCCATCATCAGGAAGACGATCTGGCCGAGCACGCCGTGGGCCATCGCGAGGCTGGTGCTCGACTCGGTGACGCGGAAGCCGCCCAGCAGCCCCTGCACACAGACCAGCGCGAGGATCCCGCCGGCCCAGGCTTTCATCCAGCCGCGGCGTTCAAGTCTGAGCGTCGTGACCAGCAGCAAGATGCTGGTCATGCCGACCAGCGTGCCGAAAAGCCTGTGGCTGTGCTCGAGATACACGTGCTTTTCGCTGGCCATCAGGCTGATCGGGTACAGGAACATGTTCCCGCCGTTGGTGCCGGGCCAGTCGGGAACGGCAAGACCCGCTCGCGAGCTGGTGACGAGGCCGCCGAGCAGCAGCAGGGGGAGGGTGGCGGCCAGGGCGAGGACCGCGACGCGGTGGACGTTGACCTGCGGAGACGCTTCGACGGCGCGCCTCGGGAGCAGCGTCGCGACGACGCCAGCAAGGATGCCGGCGCAGACCGAAAGCCCGAGGTACCCGACGATCATGACGGCCAGCGCGGGGCGATCGACCGCGCCGGCGCTCATGCCCTCGGCGGGATCGGCTTGCGGGACCAGCATCGAGCCCATCGAAGCGAGATTGATCGTGCCCGAGAGCAGCCCGGCGACGGCAGACCCCAGCAGGATGGAGGGCGCACGGCGGCCGGGAGCGATCCAGAGCCATGCGGCGATGCTGAGCGAAAGGCCCTGAACCGCGAGCAGAATCGGGCCGGACGCGCTGGGCGCAAGCCCGACGGCGGGATGATGAACGATGAACCAGACGACCCACATCGCAACGGCGGCGGCGAGGCCGGCGGGGAGCAGACCCCAGTGAAGGGCGTGTCGAGGGTGACTCATCGCGTGTCTCCTTTTGGCTTCGTGTGGGAGTTCGCAGGTGCTAACTGGGAGTGATTCTCAGTATCATTTGGCTAACGGTCGGGAAAGTGCTTGACAGAGTACGCCCGAATCGGAGAAATTCCCGTCTGGCAAGAATACCTTGACATCCGAATTCCGGATTACGGGGTTTTGTCAGTGTTGGATTTGGTCTGAGTGACCGCCAGAGTTTTTGGTTTGAGTCTGATTGGCAGATAACCGCCGGACAGCAGCGAGCGGTCGAAGACAAGGAGGCCCGGGTGTCCCTTCTTTTTCCGAAGTGGTTTAACGCGTTCCCGACGGCATTTGCCCTGGGCGGGCTTTGCACCGCGACGGTTGCGGTGGCCGGCGTCTGGTACTACTTCACGCCCAAGTTCTGGGCGGTGGGGTATGAGCCGACGCAGCCGGGCGGTGGCTTCAGCCACCAGATCCACGCGGGCAAGCTCGGCTTGGACTGCCGGTACTGCCACACGAAGGTCGAGGAAAGCCCGGAAGCCAACATCCCGAACGTGGCGACCTGCATGGGCTGTCACGCGGATGGACGTCTGAAGGCTCTGGCGGAGAAGCCTGCGCACAAGGAGAAGACCGAGTTCCTGCGCACGGCCTTCGCGGCGGACCAGTCCGTCGAATGGAGCCGTGTGCACAAGGTGCCGGACTATGTGCGCAACTTCCCGCACAACGCCCACGTGAACGCGGGCGTTTCGTGCTATTCGTGCCACGGGGACATTCAGAACATGCCGGTGGTCCGCCAAGCGGAGTCGCTGAGCATGAGCTGGTGCCTGGACTGCCACCGCGACTCGGCGCCGCACCTTGTCGAGAAGGACAAGGTGACGCAGCTGGCGTGGGTTGAGCAGCACCTCAAGGAGCGTCAGCAGAAGGGGACCGAGGGGCTTGCGGCGGGCAAGAAGCTTGCCGAGGACCTGCACCTCGCGCCGCCGGAGCACTGTGCGGCGTGCCACTACTGATCGGGAAAGGCTGACGGAGCGGGCCGGGGAAGGCAAGCAGGGGTGGCAAGTTTGGGGCGGGACCTTTGGGGCGGGGATTTCGGGAAACTCACGATGACGATCGATCAATGTCCGTCGACGGTGCACGAAGGTCCCAAGCAGCAGCCCGGCAAGGCCGAGCTGATCGAGCGGAAGCGCTCGCTTGCGGGCACGGTGAACGGGATGAGCGCGTGGCGGAGCGGCGAGGAGATCGCCGACACGTCCGAGTTCCGCGACTTCGTGGAGCGTGAGTTCCCCGCGGGCGCGTCGGAGCTGCTGACCACCTCGCGGCGGTCGTTCATGACGCTGATGGGAGCTTCGCTGGCGCTCGCGGGCGCGGCGACGATCCCCGGCTGCCGCCGTCCGGACCACAAGATTCTGCCCTTCAGCAAGCACATCCCCGAGGACGTGGTGCCGGGCAAGCCGCTTTACTACGCGACGAGCATGCCCCTGCCGGGCGGCGGCGCGGAAGGCTTGCTGATCGAGACGCACGAAGGGCGTCCGACGAAGATTGAGGGCAACCCCCTTCACTCGA
Organism: Phycisphaerales bacterium; assembly: GCA_044347925.1. Taxonomy (GTDB): domain Bacteria; phylum Planctomycetota; class Phycisphaerae; order Phycisphaerales; family UBA1924; genus UBA2396. The sequence goes on along the minus strand of JBIKTT010000338.1, from coordinate 958 downwards.
ACAACCTGGGCAAGAGCACGCCGCAGTCGCAGGCGAGCATTCTGGGGCTTTACGACCCGGACCGCCTGAAGTTCCCGTTCTACAAGCCCACCGGGAAGGAAGCGTCGTGGGACGATTTCGCGGCGTGGGCGGGTGAGCACTTCAAGAAGCACGAGGGCGCGGCGAGCGAGGGCCTCGCGTTCATCGTCGACAAGAAGACCAGCCCGTCGCGTGACGCTGTTCGCGACCGGATTCTCCGCAAGTACCCGAAGGCGAGCTGGGTGGCGTGGGACCCGACCGAGACGCGCGGTCAGATCGACGGCACCACGACGACCTTCGGCGCGCCGATGCGCGAGGTGCTGAGCCTGCGGAAAGCCAAGGTCATCGTGTCGCTCGACCGTGACTTCCTCGGCAACGACCCGGGCCAGCTGACCAACGCCCGCGAGTTCGCGGCGACTCGTCTGCCGACCAAGACGGGCAAGATGGTCCGCGATTCGCACGGGCACGACATTCCCGAGTTCGCGATGAGCCGGTTGTACGTCGCGGAGAGCTCGATGACGACGACGGGGGCCCAGGCGGACCACCGCTTGCGTCTTGCGCCTTCGCGGGTGATCGCTCTGGCGGTCGAGCTTGCGAAGTTTGTCGTGAGCAAGTCCGGCACGGCGGGGACGGAAGCTCTGGTGGCCGCGCTCAATGCGGTGCAGGTCACCGGCGGCGAGGCGCTGGACCGCGGGTTCATCGAGGAAGCGGGCAAGGACCTGCTTGACACGGTCAACCGCGGCGCGGGCGTGGTTCTCGCGGGCCGCAACATGCCAGCCGAGGTTCACGTCCTCTGCCACGCTCTCAATCACTGCCTGGGCACGCTTGGCACGCTGGTGAAGTATCAGCCGATGGACACGGAGCACGCGAGCGACAGCCTCAAGGGCCTCGCGGCGCTGACGGCGAAGATGGCGGCGGGCTCGATCTCCACGCTGGTGGT
>JBIKTT010000337.1:0-3774 GCA_044347925.1 Phycisphaerales bacterium | reverse complement strand
AGCGGCGGACTGTTTGACGTCGCGAGCACCGGCGAGGTGGTCGTGCCGTTCAAGCCCGAGCTCAAGATCAAGGGCGCGGCGATCTTCGCGATCACGATCGAGAAGCCCGAGGGCGTGGTCGTCTCCGACATGTCCAGGCGTGCTTGCTGGGCGGTTGCTCCGCCCGCGAAGAGCTGAGCCGCAGGGATCGGTCGCGGCTCAGCCCGCGAGGAACGCGTCGGCTTGTTTCTCGAACTCCGCGTGCAAGCGAGCGTTGGCGATGCCGCCGTCGAAGTGGCCGTACCGCACGATGAACCGTGTTCGCTCGTCGGTTGCCGAGCCCAGAGCGTTTCGGATCGCGGCTTGCGAGGGCGCGGGGACGAGGTCGTCGCGGAGGGCGAGCTTGACCATCGCGGGGCAGCGGACAGCCGGCGCGTGGAGCGTGGCATCGCAGTAGCGGAGCACGTCGACGGTCGCGGCGGCACGCTCGCCCAGGCGGATGAGCAACTCGCGGATTTCGCGGCCCATTCCGGCGCGGGGAAGGTCGGCTTCGGGGATCGCGACGCGCCACGCCCAATCGCCGAGGGTCGGCACGCCGAGGACGAGCTTGGCGATCGGAAGCTTTGACGCGAGTTGGGCCGCGGCGATCACGGCAAGGCCGCCGCCGAAGCTCTCGCCGCGGAGGGCGATGGGCACGGCGGAGCCGGTGCCGGTTGTGAGATGCGCGGCGAGCGCGCGGCAGGCGTTGGCGACGTCCGCGACCGCGCCGGAAAGCACCCAGTGCAGCGCATCCTCGGGCGCGTGCATCAGCCGCTCAAGACCGTGGGTGATGTAGCCCGTTGCGTGACGCTCGAGCGGGCCCACGCCAAGCTGTGACCCCGGGTAGCCACGCACGCGGACGAGAAGCACCGCGACGCCGCGACGCGACAGGGCGGAGTACCGCTCTTCATCCTTTGCGAGAGGGTCCACGCCGCTGTAGCCGTGCGTGACGACGACGCCGAGCCTCGCGGGGGCCGGGTTGCCCGCGGGGTCGCGAGCGGGGATCAAGCGGCAGCCGATGCGCTCGGTGCGGCCGAGGAGCGTGCTTCGGAAGCGGTGCGTGACGCCCGGGTCGGACGCGTCTGCGACCGGATGGCTCTCGAGCGTGGGCGTTTCGGCCCAGAAGTCGCGTTGCCACGCTTGCCAGAACGCTTGGAAACCCGGCGGAAGCGTCGGGTCCGCGACGTGGGCGAGCGTCGCGGCGGGGGAGAAGCCGAAATCGTGAGGGAGATTCATCGGCGGGGCCCGCTTGGCGTGAGACCGGGTTGCTCAGTCCTTGAAGGGCGTGCCGTTCCAGTCGGCGATCCAGACCTGGCTGCTGGGGCGGGGCTCGCCTTCGATCTTGGGGCCGCGCTGGCTGCACCAGAGCATTTTCTTCCCGTCGGGGCTGAAGACGGGGAGGACGTCGGCGCCGTCGGCGTGGGTGATGCGGATGTGCGGCATGTCGGCGATGACGCGGGTCTTCTCATCGCCGCCGGACTTCATCGCGGCTTGGAACTTCGCGGCGTTCAGCTCGATCGCGAAGACCTCGTAGTTCTGGTGGCCGACCTCGCTGGTGGCGTAGACGAGGTAGTCGCCGGAGGGATGGAAGAACGGGCACCAGTTGACGTGGGCGTTGTCGGTGATCTGGAACTCCTGCTCGATACCGGTGGGGATCATCGTGCCATCGGCGTCCTTGGTGAACGCGAGTTTGGCGACGAAGAGCTGCAGCTCATCGTTGCCGCGACGGTCCGAGCGGTAGCAGATCCACTCGCCGCTTGGCGAGAAGAACGGGCCGCCGTCGTAGCCGGGAGCGACGACGATCGGGTAGTCCTTCTTCGTCTTGGTGTCGTAGATGTAGAGGTTGGCGTCGGGCTTGGGAGGCGGAGCATCCTTGGGAGCGTTCGCGTCGGGCTTGGGAGCGTCTTCGATGTGGGCGTAGAGGATGAACCGGCCGGTCTTGTCGAAGGAGCATTCGGCGTCGTAGTTGGGACGCTCGAAAACGACCTCGGGCTTGCTTTCGAAAAGGTGGTCAAATTGAGTCTTGGCCGGGGGCACGAGCACCGAAACGATGTCCATCTCGGCTGGGAACGCCCAGCGGTAGCGGCTTGTTCCACGCTGATAGCCCGAAGAAACGTCTTCCTTCGGAACGATGATCGTGCTGCCGAAGATGACACGAGGCTCGGTCGGATGAAACCACCCGCAGGTGTTCGCGGAGCCGGGAGGACTCACCTTCTCGAGATCCGTCAGCTTGTCGCCGTCAAGCTTTGCCACGTACATCGCGTAGTACGGCTCGGGGTTTTTGCCCTGCTCCGGCACCTCGATCGCTTGAAAGACGATCAACTTCCCGTCCGGCGAGAAGTAGTTCTCTCCCGCTTTCACGAACTTGTCGCGGAAGGTGAGCTGCTTGTGGTTGGTCAGGAGCGGGGCTTCGAGCTTGGACCAGTCGAGCGGAGCGGGCTTGGTCTCGGCCGCTTGTCCGGTCGGCTGTGCGGCGGGCTTTCCAGCCGGCTGTTCGGCGGGGAAGCCGCCTGCGGTCATGGCGAGGAGGGAGACGATCGTCGAGGTCAGAAGCATGGACGAATCCTAGCGAGCGTCCGCCCCGATGCGACCTTGTCGCCGGGCGAAATCACGCCAAAGCAGGCTTTTTCCTCCCGGCTTCCTTGCCCGATGACCTGACGTCCACCGCGCCGACCTACTTGCCCGCCCGGGCAAGGTGCTCGGGCAGGATCGCTTTGCGGAGGGAGCCCGGCGAGGAGATGACCAGACCTAGCCCGGCCCCGCCGGTGGCTTCGAACATCTCGACGGTGATCGGGTGCCAGCCGCCGGCGAGGACGACCGTCGCCGACTTCTCGGCCAAGCTGTGAAGCCCGTCGTTGTCGACGGTCACGCCAGACCCGATCAGGAGGCGGCTCCCGTCATCGCTCGCGAGGTGGAACGTGTAGACGTCGGTCTTGGGGACGTAGACGTACCCGGTAAAGCGGAGGGCGTAGTTGTCGTCCGCGCACGCTTCCTTGATCGAGATCTCCTTGGCGATCCCTTCCTTCGCGGGCTTGAGGGTCGCAAAGTCCGGCAGCTTCTTGAACTCCCCGGTGTAGCACGCGACGTTGAGGCCGGGCTCGGTCTTGTCGAGCACGACGCTGGCCCGAGGCGGAGCGTTGACAAACGCGCGAGCGACGACCGGCGTGACGGCTTTGCCGCCGCGGAACGCGCGGGCCTTGATCACCATGGCTTTCGTGATCGCAAAGGACCCCTCGTACTTCCGCGACTCGGCGGTCGGCTCGGTTCCGTCGCCGGTGTACCGAATCTCGACGCCCTTCATCGGGCAGTCGATCGTGACATCGGTCGAGGTGACGAACTGGTCGGCGAACGCGTTGATCGTCGGGGCGATGGAAGCGTCGGGCGCGCCGCCGACCTCAATCGCAAAGACCTTGACCGGAGCCGGCGCGGATTTCACCGCGTCCATCGCGGCCGAAACATCCACCTCGATCGACCCGCCAAGCTGCTTGGCCACGACCTTGGTATCCCGAGCGGGGGCGTGCAAAGCCCACGCTTTGACCGGCTCATTCAGCAGCCCGGGCAGGACGAGTTTGCCGTCGGCGGGCATCTCGAAAACGTGCAGGTACAAGCGGGTGATCGGGTTGCCGTTGTCGCCTTTGACGGACTTGAGCGTGACGCGGCCCCACTTGGGCATCTCGCTCAGCGGGCTCCGCTGCGTGCCATAAATGGCTTCGCCATTGACGCGCATCCACGCACCGATCTCCTTGAGCATCTTGA
>JBIKTT010000336.1:0-3795 GCA_044347925.1 Phycisphaerales bacterium | reverse complement strand
ACGCTCGCGGCCGCCGCGCTCGACGAGCACCTCGCGCAACTTACCGAACTGCTCGACCGAATGCCCGCTTCGCGATACGCGGATCCCTCGATCGACCACTGCTTTGGAAGCACGATCGGCGGGCACTTTCGTCACGTTCTGGACCACGTCCGGAATCTGCTGGCGTGCGAGGGAGCGATCGACTACGAAGCCCGGCAGCGTGGGAGCGAGATCGAGCGCTCGCCGTACGCCGCGCGGACGGCGATCTCGGAATCGAGGCGGGCTCTCGCGAGCCGGTTGATCGGAACCGGCGAGCGCGTGACCGTTTCCACGCTGGTGCTTCAGTCCAAAACGTCGCTCCGGGCGGAGTCGACCTTTGAGCGGGAGCTGATGTACGTCGTCGATCACACCGTGCACCACCTGGCGATGGTCCGCATGATGCTGGCGCGGGTCGGGGTGGACTGTCCGGCCGAGGTCGGCGTCGCCTCGGGAACCCCGATGGAGGCCCGATGTGCACGGTGACCGGGATCGCTCTCGGGTTGCCGGACGCCGGGCTTCGGGTGGTCTGCAGCCGGGATGAACAGCGGACGCGGGGCCTGGCCCGGCCGCCGGAAATCCGGCACGAAGGCTCCATGACCTTCATGATGCCGACGGATGCGGACCGCGGCGGGACGTGGATCGGCGTGAACGCGCGGGGCGTGCTTGCGGTCCTGCTCAATCGAAACGCGGGCCTCGCGCCGGCGAAACGCGTTCCCGGCCCGAGCCGCGGGGAGGTGGTTCCCAAGCTGCTTTCGGCAGCGACGCTCGCCGACGCGCATGAGGAGTTTCGTCGGATCGACCACGCGGCGTTCGCGCCCTTCCGGGTGCTTCTCTGCGATGGCCGCGAAGCCGTTGAGCTCATCGGCGGGCGAGGTTCGCCACTTCGGGACAACGGCATCGCGCTCGGCATGCCGTTCGTCCTTTCCTCGTCGGGGCTCGGGGATGATCACGTGCAAGCACCTCGCCGCGACCTTTTCGACGCGATGGTCGCCGCCAAGCCCTCACCCCTCGTCCAGGACCTCTTCCACCGCCACCGATGGCCGCAGCGGCCGGAGATCAGCGTCAACATGGAGCGGCCCGACGCGCGGACGGTGAGCATCACCACCGTCGAGATCCGTCTTCGCAGCGCTCGCATGCGGTACGAGGATCTGGTCGAGAACACGGCTTTCACCGCTGTGCTGGACTTCGAACGCTCCGCCGCGTGGTGCGCGTCGTGAGCGTGGCTTCGCCGCCGTCGGTTGTCGCCCGGGTGCGTGACCGTGCGTGCTTGTGGCTGCCGCCTTCGGTTGCCAAGCTGCTTCACTGGGAGTTCTGGCCGACGTGGGCCGCATACGCGCCGCTGACGCCGGTCTACCTCTGGCTCGCCGCGAAGCACCGATCCCTGACCCTCCCGCTGATCGCGAACACCTGCGACCCGCTCGCCCGCCTCGCGGGAGAGTCCAAGCAGGAGATCCTCGACCTGATGCCCGACCCGCGCGTGACGCCCTCGGTCCGGATTGAACCCGCCGATGCGGGCGAAGCTCTCCGGCGGATCGCGGAACGCAAGTGGGCATTTCCTCTCATCGTCAAGCCCGACCGCGGGTGCCGAGGTTCCGGCGTGCGGCTGGTGCGCTGCGAAGCCGATCTCGCCGCGGCCATCGCTGCCGCTCGCGGCCCTCTCGACCACGCCGTCTTGATCCAGCCCTTCCATCCCGGCCCGTGCGAAGCCGGCGTTTTCTTCGTCCGGTCGCCCGGGGAGGAACGCGGCCGCATCTTCTCGATCACCGTGAAGGACTTCGCCGCCGTCGTCGGGGATGGCGTCTCCACCATCGCCGACCTGATCGCCCGCGATCCGCGAAAGCGGCTGCAGCAGTCGCGATTCATGGCACGCCTGGGAGGCCAAGCCGGCCGCGTGCCCTCCGCCGGGGAGCGCGTTCCGGTCTGCATCGCGGGCAATCACTGCCAGGGCACGCTCTTTCGCGACGGAGCACACCTGATCACCCCCGCCCTCGAGCGTGCGATGGACGAGATCGCGAGCCTGATTCCCGGCTTCGGCTTTGGGCGCTTTGATCTCCGCTATTCCAGCGACGAATCGCTGAGGAAAGGCGAGGGGTTCATCATCATCGAGCTCAACGGCATCACGTCGGAATCGACGAACGTCTACGACCCGGCGATGCCGATCGGCCGGGCGTACTCGACGCTGGTGGGATGGCTTTCCGAAGCATTCCGGATCGGCGCCGGCCAACGAGCTCGGGGCGCTCGTCCACCGACGCTTGCGGAAGCGATCCGCTCGGTGCGACTCGCGTTGCGGGAGCCCAACCGCGATGAGATCTCGGACTGAAAGCCTTACGCCGACAGCTTGGCTTTCACCGGGAACAGGAACGCCGCGATGTTCACGCACAAGCGGTCTGCCGCGCGGCTGAACATCTCCATCGCCGCCGCGGGGTCGTGACCCTTCGGCGCTTCGGAGGTTCGGGCCCACTGGCTGAGGCCGGTGTCGCACTTCTCAAGCTCCGCGATCATCGCCTGGTCGCACTCAAAGTGGAACTGGAACCCGAAGGTCCGCAAGCCCACCTTGAACGCCTGCGTCTTGCACGCTTTGCTCGAAGCAAGGAGCATCGCACCCGGGGGCAACTGCTTGACCTCTTGTCCATGACTGCAGTACTGCGGGCAGGTCCACGGGATGCCGCCCATCAGCGTCTCGGTCTGAGCCGGCACGGTCAGGGAAACGTCGTGGAATCCGAGTTCCGGCTTGTCCATCGGGCCGACCTGGCCGCCGAGGGCGTGGGCGATGATCTGGTGCCCGAGGCAGATCCCGATCACGGGAAGCTGGGCTTCATGGGCTTTCTTGATGAGAGCGACCTCCGCCGCGAGCCACGCCGGATTGTCGGTCACGTTCATCGGCCCACCCAGGCTGATCACGCCGTGGATGTTGTCCAGATCCGTCGGCACGCCGATCTTCTTGCCCCGCTGAAGCGGATGATCCGCAGGGAGGTCCAACCGACGGGTGTCCAGGGCGAACCCATGGTCACGAAGGCACGAAGCAAGACGACCGGGACCGCAGTGGGCAGCATGCTGAAGGATGAGAATCGCCATGGGCCAAGCGTAGCCAAATCCGCCAGCCCGCGGCGAAGCCCGAGCCCGGGCGAATAGACTCCGCCATGCCGACGGACAAGATCAACCTGGCTCACGGTTTCTCGACGTTTTCCGAGCACTGGTCCCCCCGGATCGCCGCCGACCTCAACGGCCAGCAGGTCAAGCTCGTCAAGTTCCGCGGGGCGTTTGACTGGCACTCCCACGAGCACGAGGATGAGCTCTTCCTGGTCCACCGCGGCTCGTTCGTCATGGAGTTCCGCGACCGCCGCGTCCAACTCGGCGAAGGTGAGATGCTGGTCGTACCCCGAGGGGTCGAGCACAGGCCGGTCGCGGAGCAGGAGGTCGAGGTCGTGCTCTTTGAGCCCGCGACCACGCTCAACACCGGCAACGTGACCACCGCGAAAACCGTGGTCCAACTCAAGCGGCTTGGCGACTGAAGGCCGAATGCAACGCGCGGCTCAGGCTTTCACATCCGAGAGACAGCGATCAATCCGCCGCAGTGAGCTCTCTTTCCCGAGCACCGCGAGCGTCTCACCCAGTCCGGGACTTACGCCCGTCCCGGTGAGCGCCACACGAAGCGGCTGAGCGATCCCGCCGGGATTCGGCATCCCCTTCTCCTTGGCGAACGCGTCGATCAGGCCCGTCAAGGCTTCGGGCGTCCAGTCCGCGGCAGCTTCGAGGCGCGGCTTGAACTCCGCGAGG
>JBIKTT010000335.1:0-3797 GCA_044347925.1 Phycisphaerales bacterium | reverse complement strand
CGACGCCGATCACGATGATCGGGATCAGGCTGAAGATCGTGCGGTACGTCAGAGCCGCGGCCATCCGCGTGAGCTGGGCCTGCAACGCCGAGTGGATCGCGAGGCGGATGATGTCCATCGACCCCTTCGGGCCGTCCTTGCTCACGATCGCCGAGAGACCGCCCGAGATCGATCTGGCGAAGGCGGCCGAAGCACCCTCGGTCAGGGGCTTGCGCTTCGGGCGTGCGGGCGTGGTTGCTGGATCCGGAGTCGGGCTCATGATTCGCTGGAGGGTTCGTTGCCGATGACGCGCGGCCTGCGGCGAGGAGCCGCCGGAACCGGGCTCGCAGCCGGGGTCGTCGCGGCGGGGGCGAGATCATCGGCTCTGCCGGGCTTGCGACCTTGATTCGGAGCGGAAACCGGCTGCTTGCGCTCGCTCGGGTGCCGTTTGGTGACGGCGTGGATCTCGGACTTGGTAAGTTCGCGCCACCGGCCCATCGCCAGATCGCGCAAGACCAGCGGACCGATCGCGACGCGGTGGAGCCTGCGGACCTGGTGCCCGACCAGCGCGAGCGCCTTGACGATCTCTTCGTCCCGCGCGTGCTTGGCGGAGATCTCCAGGGTGCAGTTGCCCTCGCCCATGACGCCGACCTTGACGTCGATCTGGACCTTGCGGGCGTTGGAAGGGCGGCCGCGGGTGAACTGCGGGCCGTCCTTGCGCATCGGGCGTTCCCCGGGCTTCCCGGACTTGCCCGGCATGTCGCGGCTTTCGCGCGTGCCCGGCCCCTCGTCCTCGGGCTTGAACCCATCCTCGGTGTCGAAGACGTAGACGCCCTTGGCGAGGTTGGCGACGGTCTGGGGAGTCGGGCGACCCTTGACCTTGGCTTGGTATAACCGCACGTGTCCGTACCGCGGATGCGTCAGGCGGTTGACGACGGCACCGTCATTGGTGAACAGGAGCAAGCCCGAAGAGTCGAAATCCAGGCCGCCGACGGCCACAAGTCGTGGCTTGGACGGGTGTTCGATCATGGCCAGGGCCGCCGGGCGGTCGTCGCCGGGGCCGATGGGCGCGGTCAGCACCTTGGTCGGCTTGTTCATCATGATGTAGGTAAACCGCACTTCGCTCGCGAGCGGGCGTCCGTCGACCTCGATCCGGTCGTTCTTGGGGTCCACGAACGCGGGCAGCTTGTCGCAGACGCGCCCGTTCACCTTGACCCGTCCGGTCTCGATCAGGGTTTCGCAAGCCCGGCGGGCGGCGATCCCCGCGTCGGCCATGACGCGTTGAAGGCGTTCGCCGCGAGCGGGATCGTTGAGCGGAAGAGATGACGGTTCCTTGCGGCTACCCATGCGGTTCAGCGTATGCGCCGATAACCGCGAGACCCCGCGCCCGCGCGGGAACGCCCCTGAATTCAGGTTGAGCCGCATCCGGCGTCGATGGTGGAGCGTCGCGTTCCGCACCGCTTGCACAAGGCCCGCTCATGCCCAAGAACTCTGCCGCGTCACAGCCCGCTCCCAGCACCCCGGCCGTCGCGACCGACCCCGGCGCGCGTGCCGAGGAGATCTTCCTCACTCCGCGGGTGCTCGATCAGGGTGCCTTCGAGGGGATGACCGGTGAGCTCAAGGTCCTGATCCGCGACGCGGATGGCCAGCGACAGACGCTCCAGCGGACCTCCGAAGAAGTCAAAGGACTCTCCACGATCCTGCGCACCGCGCTCACGGAACTGCAGACGCGCCTCGACCGCGCGGGCAAGGTCACGCCCGTCCTCGAGCAGTGGCTGACCGAAGCCCGCGAACTGGCCGGCAAGCCCATCGACACGTCCCGGGCCACACGAGACCTTGAGCGCGCGATCACGGGCATCGTCGAGAGCCGCAAAGCCGAGTTTGAGCACGCCGTCGCGCCCACCATCGAAATGCTCCGCCAGCTCCGCAAGGAAACCGAGCGCACCAAAGCGGGGATCGACGGCGTCCTCGCCGGCGCCGAAGCCAGGGTCGCCGCGCTCGAAGAGCGTGCGCACGAAGCGGTCCGCCTGTTGAACGATCGCGCCGTCGAACTTGAGCGGGCTTCCGCCGAACGCTTCGCAGCGGCCGAGGACCGCCTCGCCGAGATCGAGCGCCGTGCGGCAGGCTTGCAGCACCGCATGAACAGCGTCGTCGCCCAGGCCGATGAAGCCGGCCGCCGGTTCGACACCCGCGGACCGGCGCAGTCCGCCGAGACGATCTACGCCACGATCGAAGCCGCTTTGGAAGGCTCGCGCCGCGTGGAAGAGATCACCCGCATCCGCCTCGCCGAGCTTCGCGAGGTTGAGAACCTCCTGGGCACGGTCGGCGGGCGCGTGGCTTCGCTTCGCGCCGCCGCGATGCAGATCCCCGAGGTCAAGCCCAAGGGCAAGCAGCGTGACCGCGACGCCGCGTGATCGGGGTGAGTCCGGGACTCACGGCTTGATCGCGGGCGAAGCTCCCATGCCCGGGCCCATCACCACGGCGTTCATGAAAAGGCGCGTCGTGCCCCGGGCCGCCGAGCGGAAGGTCGGGTTGCCGGAGAAGAGGATCACCTGACCCGCGCCCACGCGTTCCTGCGTGCAGTACGCGCTGTGCGCGAGGCGGTCGGCCGCTTCGGGCCAGAGCAAACCCGACATCCGAAGCCGGAGCTCGTATCCGGGCGGCGCGAGCAGCCAGCCGGGCTTGGGCTCTTCCTTCTTTGCGTCCTTCTTGTCCTCGTCCTTCTTGTTTTCGTCCTTGTTGTCCTGCTTCTTCTCTTCGCCGGCGGTCTTGCCGTCCTTGGCGGGCTCCGGCTTGGGTTCCGGCGGCTTGGTCGAGGGGACGAACGCTCCGAGCAGCACCGGCGCATTGCCACCGTGCGGCGCGAGGAGGACCGGGCCCTGTCCGACGAGCACCGGAAGCGTCTCGCCGCACCCGGAGGTCAGCCAGTGGCGATCGTCGGTGCGGGAAGCGAGGAACGCCCCCTGCGGCATGAAGAGCGAACGCCACTGGTCGCGCCGCTTGGCTTCGTCATCGTCGACCTTCTCGACTTCGCCGAGCGTCCACGGATACTCGAGCTTCTCCGGCGGGTTGTACGACCAGACGGCTTCGGGGTCGACCACTGCAGTCTTGCCGAGCCAGTCGCGCACGACCGCGGCCCGGTACGCATCGAGCTTGGTGAGCACATCCGGCAGCAACCGCACGGACCCGACGCCGTCTTTCTCCTTGGCGAAGGGAGCGGCGGAGTCGCCGATGGCGATCACGGTGCCGCCGCTTTCCACCCACGAGCGGATCGCGGGCAGGTGCTCGGTCCACGACGACCCGCCGTCGGGGATCACGAGGACGTTGTACCGGCGGAGGTCCGAGCCGCCGAGGTCGTCGGCGTCGATGTACGAAGCTCGCACACCCATCTCGTGGTCGAGCAGGTGCCAGATCTCGCCGTAGGAATACGGGCTCATCGGGGCGCGGGCGAGGACGGCGACGCGCGGCTGCTCGAGAAGCACGAAGTGCTGGCCGCCGAGGTCCGGCAGGTCTCCCGGGCCCATACCGCCCCCGACCGGCTCGGCTGTTACGCCGAACGACGCCGCGGTCTCGCGGATGAGCGTGTCCCAGTCCGCGACATCGCGGTTGTCGATGCGGGTCATGAAGAACGAGCCGCGTTCGTGCTTGCTCCCCAGCACCGTCGGCTTGTCGCTCGCCCGGATCTTGACGCCAAGCTCAAGCAGTCGGGCCGCGGCCGCGACCGAGCGGTCATCCGCCGCGCTGAGCACCATCGCGACGGGGTTCTGCACCGGCGCGGCGGCCCGAGCGGGCGCGACCAGATCGTCCCACTTGGCCGG
>JBIKTT010000334.1:0-3803 GCA_044347925.1 Phycisphaerales bacterium | reverse complement strand
TACCCGCCGGCCGGACCGCGGTCGTGCGCGTTGCCGCCCGCGAGCACCTTGCCGCCCTGCTGCTGCGCCAGACGCACCGCGTGGTGGAACCCGTCCACCGAACGCTGGTTGATCAGCGGGCCCACAAGCGTCGACGGCGAAAGGGGGTCGCCCAGCGTGATCGTCTTGTACGCTCGCACCAAGCGTTCCACGACCTTCTCCGCGATCGACTTGTGGAGGATCAGCCGCCGGGTCGTCGTACAGCGCTGGCCGGCGGTTCCGACCGCGCCGAACACGATCGACGGGATCGCGACCTCGAGGTCCGCCGTCGGGTCCACGATGATCGCGTTGTTGCCGCCGAGCTCAAGCAGGCACCGACCGAGCCGTTCCGCGACCACCGCGCCCACCGCGCGGCCCATCCGGCACGAACCCGTCGCGCTGATGAGCGGGATGCGCCGGTCGCGCACAAGCCGCTCGCCGACCTGATCGTCCGTGCCGATCACGAGCTTGAAGATGCCCGGATGGCCCATGCTCGTCGCGATGCGCTCCGCGATCGCGTTGGTCGCAACCGCCGTGAGCGGAGCCATCAGGCTCGGCTTCCAGATCGTCGAATCGCCGCAGATCGCCCCCAGCATCGCGTTCCATCCCCACACCGCGTTGGGGAAGTTGAACGCGGTGATCACGCCGATGGGCCCGAGCGGGAGCCACTGCTCATACATCTTGTGCTGCGGCCGCTCGCTTGGGAACATGCTCCCCGGAAGCTGGCGCGACAGGCCGACGGCAAAGTCGGCGATGTCGATGGTTTCCTGAACCTCGCCGAGGCCTTCCTGCAGGATCTTGCCCACCTCAAGGCTGACGAGCTTGCCCAGGGGTTCCTTGAGCCGGCGGAACTCATCGGCGATGACGCGGACGACCTGTCCGCGGACCGGAGCCGGCACCTCGCGCCAGGCTTTGAAAGCGTCCACGCTCTCGGCGACGATGCGGTCGCACGCGTGGGCGTCGTCGAGGCGGACGCCGGCGAGCGGCTGCCCGGTCGCGGGATTCTCGGAGATCACGAACGAGCCATCGGGCGACACGCCCGCGGGCCCCTTCGCGTCGAGGATGAGACGGGGATCGTTGGCCAGCCCGAGGTCACGAAGGACGTCGCGAATCATGCGGCAAGCGTAGGGCGATCCCGGCGAACTTCACGCTCCTGGAGGCCGCTCGGACCAGAATTCCGGGGCATGCGGTGGGGAATTCACCTGCCGTTTACTTGGACGGCGGAACCGCGGGCTTGGCCTCGGGCGTGGGCGCTTCCTTGGACTTGGGAGCATCCTTGGCGAGCAGTTCGTCGACCTTCTTGACGAGGTTGGAGTCCGAGGGATCGATGCGCGGCTCAAAGCGAGCGACGACCTTGCCCTCGCGGTCCACGATGAACTTGGTGAAGTTCCAAGCGAGATCCCCGCCGAGGGGCTTGGGCTGGGCGACGAGCTGCTTGAAGAGCGCGTGCTGCTTGTCGCCCTTGACGGAGACCTTGGAGAAGAGGGGGAAGGTGACGCTGTATTCCTTCTCGCAGAAGGACTTGATGTCCGAGTCCTTGCCGGGTTCCTGACCGGCGAAGTCGTTGGCGGGGAAGGCGAGGATCACGAAGCCCTTGTCCTTCTTGTCGTCAAAGAGCTTCTGGAGGTTCTTGTACTGCGGGGTCAGGCCGCACTCGCTGGCGACGTTGACGATGAGGATGACCTTGCCCTTGTACTGGTCGAGCTTCTGCGGTTTGCCGTCGATGTCGGTGACGGTGAAGCCAAGGACGTAAGGGTCGGCGGGCTTGGCGGGTTCCTTCGGAGCTTCCGCCGCCGGTTTGGTTTCGGCTGGCTTGGCGTCAGCGGGCTTGGTCTCTGCCGGCTTCTCCGCGGGCTGGGTGGCAGGCTGGGTGGCGGGGTGGGCCAGGGCCACGGGCAGGACGAACGCGGAGAGGGCCAAAGCGGCTGCGCGGGTCATGAAAGGCTCCTGTGAGGTTCAGGGAAAACACTAGGCCCGGCTTGTGGCTGTTGTGGCGGACCGCGAGCGATCGGGCGGGCTCAGGATCGGCAAAAAGGACACGGCCGTCCCCGATGGGGACGGCCGTGCAGGTACTTCGCTGAGATGCGAACTCCCGGATTACTTCTTTTCAGCGGGAGCCGGAGCGGCTTCGGCGGGCTTGGCGTCCGCGGGCTTGGGGGTGGCTTTCTTCTCTTCGCAGCCCACGAGACCGACGCCGGCCGAAGCCAGAATCGCAACGGGAAGGACGATCGTAAACAGTTTCTTCATGTGTGAGCCTCCTGTAGGGTGGGTTCCACCCATGCCTTCGATGCTGGCCGGGCGCGCGCCCTGCCTCCTGACGTCTCGTACAGTCTACACGATGTACGAATTGTGCAGAGCAGTTCGATTCTGTGTGGATCATACCAGCCCCGGCGGGGAGGGGTTGCCCGGGTACGAAACACTCACCAGCGTCGTCAACGGCTACGCCGGCACACCGTCCCTGACCGGTTTGGGCCGGTATGAGCAGTTCGACGTCCGGTGCGTGGGGCCGGTGGACCCGACGCTCGCGTATCTGGTGGACATCAAGGTGATCGACCGGGCGGTCCGGCGGGCGGTTGCGCCCATCGTGGCCGAGGCTTTGCGGCGGTCAGTCGCTTCTTCCGCCAAGGTCAACCTGCCGCTGGTCCTGACCACCGCCGGGGAAGCCCTCCGCCTTGAGCTTGGGGGCATCCTGGCTTCGCTCCGCTGGCGTCTGACGCCGTACCTCAGTCTGGAGACCATCGTGAACGATGCACGTCCGTCCGCGTCCAGTGCTCCAAGCGTGCTCTTCCGCCAGCGGTTTGAGTTCGCGGCAAGCCACCGCCTGCACGTGCCTTCGCTCTCGATCGAGGAGAACCGCCGGGCCTTCGGCAAGTGCAACCACGCCAACGGGCACGGGCACAACTACATCTTTGAGCCGTGCGTCGAGGTGCCGGTCTCGGCGGCGCCCTCGCAGCTTTCGGTGCAGGGCCTGGAACACCTTTGCAAGGAGGTGCTCCTGGACCGGTACGACCACACCTACCTCAACGTGGACACCCCGGAGTTTGACGCCGAGCGCGGGGGCGTCGTGCCCAGCGTCGAGAACATCGCCAAAGTCTTCTTTGACCGCCTCGCGCCCAAGATCGCCGAAGCGGGCGGGGGGAGGCTTGTCCAGATGACGGTCTGGGAGAGCGACCGGACCTCCGCGTCGTACCCGTCGGTCTGACCGGCGGCCGGTCCGTCGGCCTCTCGATCCGCCGTCTTGCGTCGGCCCATTGAGGAAACCGGGCCGCCAACATGCCCGGGCCGACCCACACTACCATGAGCGGCCATGAACGTCCCCCCTCCCGGCACGCCCCTCCCGCCCTCCTCGTCTTCAAGCCACTCCTCCGAAGGCGACCGCCGGCCTGAGCAGCGGCCGGTCTCCATCCGCCAGGTCGCGGCCCACGCGGGCGTTTCCATCGCGACCGTCTCGCGCGTGATGAACAAATCCGCCGACGTCTCCCCCGACACCGCGTCGCGCGTCCGCAAAGCCGTCGAAGAGCTCGGCTACATCCCAAACCCCATGGCCCGCGGCCTCAACTCCGGCGACACGCGTGTCTTGGGCATCGCCCTCCCGTGGTTCCAGGGTGAGTTCTTCACCGAACTCCTCCAGGGCGCGGACGAGGAAGCCGTTCGCCTTGGCTACCACCTGATGGTCACCTCGATCACGACCATGCCCGACGGCAAGCGGCGCAACCGCATCGTCGGCTCGCGCCTCGTCGAGGGCACCGTCCTCATGATCGAGAAAGCCGAGAACCCCCTCTGGC
>JBIKTT010000333.1:0-3806 GCA_044347925.1 Phycisphaerales bacterium | reverse complement strand
AACTCGGCACATCGCCCACCGCGATGGGGGGGACGTACATGCCCGAAGGACGCGCCGCGACCGCCAGGATCACCACCATCCACGCGATGCGCCTGAACGACGAGCGCTGACGCTCGCGGCCCGGGCCCCCAAGCGCCATCGCAAGCAACGCTCCGACCACAAGCGTCCAGCCGAGCGAGGAGGCAGCGACGCACGCCGCGACCGATAGCGGCCATAGCGCGAGAAACGCCAGCGGCCAGATCACCGCTTGCGTCGGGATGATCATCACCACCAGGTCCTTGCCCACGCCACGCAGGCCGCCCTCGTTCGGAAACGTTTGGCAAAGCCGCAACATCGGCCACAGAACCGCCATTCCGAAACCGACCGCCACCAGCACCAGCCGCGCCGAATACCGCCCCGACAGAGCGTCAAGCCCCGTCGACAGCGCCGGCGTCCAGAAGCAGACCATCGTCACGCCCAGCAGGTAAAGCGTCCAGACCAGCGCGAGGCCGCGCGGCTCCACCCGACGATGGGCCCATTTGTCCACCCGCGTCGGAGGGGTCAGCTCCGGAAGCGGGGCATCCGGCGGGGGCGCGTGGCCCATCTCGGTCGAATCGTGCAGACTCGCTTCGTCGATCGCGGATTCCACGCTTGAATGCTCGCCGGGCCGCGAAGAGCCGGGGGTCGCGAACTCGCCGGAATTCGCGGCGCTGTTCACGGCGTCGGGACCTCGACCAGCGCGCCGGTGTTGGTCGCGGCGATACGGGAAATCTTGGCTTTGGTCGACGCTTCGCCGACGAGCGGACGGCTGGCGCGGCCGCCCCAGACGATGCGTCCGAAGGACCCGTCGCCGTTGACGCCGCGCGTGAGGATCGTGAGACGCTTGTTCTCGCGGTACTTCGAGACATCCACGCCGGCGACCTGCGCGTACCAAGGCTCGAGAGCCAGCACGCGGAGCAACTCCATCGCGGCGTCGACCTCTTCACCCGGCCAGATGGCCGAGTAGTCGCGACCGTTGGCGTCAACCGGAGGTGGAGCGATCACGCCGACGATCGCGGGAAGCTTGGACTGATCGGTCTTGTAATCGACCGGCATCGGCGTCGCTTCCCACGAGAGGAGGAAGTCCTTGGGCCCCTGGCGGACGACTGCCGCAGGGACACGCCACGTGCCGCGGACGACAAGCACGCCGCCGGCTTGCCGCTCGACCAGCGGACGTCCGACGAACCAGCCGGAGCGCTCCATCGAGTCGGCGACGGAAAGCAGGGGCTCGCGGCTCATCGGGTCGGGGTTGGTGCCCAGCGCCCAATGGGCCTTCTCGAGTAGTTCCTCCTGGAACTGCTCGGGAAGCCAGGTCGTCGCGGACGTAGGCGTCGACCACGGCAGATTCTGCTCAGGCTTGACCTCGGCTTTCGCGGCGGTCTTGCCGGACGACTTCTTGGTGTTCTTGGCTTTGGGGTCGTTCTTCTTGGGCTGTTCGGCGGCGACGATGTCGTGCGAGGAGCCCGGCAGCGGGACCGAAGCGTTGCCGGTGGCGGGTTTGGTCGCCGCGGGCTGAGCGCCGATCCTGGGCCACTCGATCTCGATCCGCGTGATCTTGGTGTCGACGACCTCGCGGGTGCGCCGCTCAAGCGGCGTCCAGCCCCAGTAGATCGCGGCGCCGATGCCGCCGAGCATGGCGACGACGACGACGCTGCCGAGATACCCGAAGAACTTGCCCCACGCGAAGGGGGGCTTTGCCGGCGCGGTCTCCGCTGAAGATTCAGCGTCGAGCGGCGACGCTTCCGTCGTCTCGTCCAGAGCTTCCAAAGCGGCGTCGTCGGCTGGATTCATCCGTGGGTCCATCGCGCACTTCCTCATCCCACCCCGTCGCCCGAGCCCGTCCCCAAACGCCGAGTCCGTTCGGCGTCCGCCATTCTAAGCCGCTTGCCCGTTACGCGTACCCGCCCCGGGCATAGGCCTCCTGCCCGGCGAGCGAAACCAGGTGCGAGCAGAGCGCCGGCATCGCCATCCCACGGTGGGCGGCCGCCATCGGGAAAAGCGAGTGGTCCGTGAATCCCGGCATCGTGTTGGCTTCCAGAAGCCACGCCGACCCGTCGGCCGCGAGGAGGAAGTCCACCCGGGCGAGATGCCGGCAGCCCAGAGCTTCGAACATCGTCTTCGCCCAGCCCTGGACCCGTTCCTTCACGCCCGCCGGCAGGGGCGGGTCAACCGTGTACCGCGTGTCGTCGCGGTTGTACTTGGCTTGGTAGTCGTAGAACTCGACGGCGGGCTTGATCTCAACCGGATCAAGTACCTCGGAGCCGCCCCCGAGATTGCCCATGACGCCGACGGTCAGTTCCCGGGCACCGAGCACGGCCCGTTCGACCAGATAGGCCCGTTCCGGATGCCGGCGCAGGTCCTCGCGAACCGCCGCGACCCCATCCGACCACTGGAGGCCGGTCTTGCAGATGTGGACCCCGACGCTCGAGCCTTCGTGAACAGGTTTGAGCACGACGGGCATCTCGCCCAAGGGGCAGCCGTCATCACGCGGGTTGAAGACCGCGCACGCGGCGGTCGGGACTCCCTTCTGTGCCGCGACCAGCTTGGTCGCGATCTTGTCCATCGCAAGCCTGGCCGCCGGGCCGCGACACCCGACATACGGCCGCTTGCCCCGTTCGAGCAGGTCTTGGAGCGGCCCACCCTCGCCCCATCCGCCGTGAAGCACCGGAAACACGACCGAACCGCCCCAGCGGGTGAGTTCATCCAGATTCGGCCGGTCGATCACCTGGTAGTTGACCTCGTGTCCGGCTTCCACCAGGGCTTTCGCGACGCAGCGCGAACTGACGAGGCTGACCTCGCGTTCGGCGTCCGGACCGCCGCCAAGCACCAGCACCGAGTGCTTCTGTTCCATGTCGCCAGATCCTCTCACGCGGCTCGTTCGGCCGCATCGTTCGTCCCTACCCCAGCGCGATCTCGTGCTTTGACCACACGACGACCTCGGGCTGAAGCGTCACGCCGAACCGGTCGCGCACGCGACGGACGATCTCGTTCATCAGCGAGATCACGTTGGACGCGGACGCTCCCGGGTGCGTCACGAGGAAGTTCGCGTGCACCGGGCTTACTTCCGCTCCGCCAACACGCAAGCCCTTGAGCCCGGCCCGGTCGATGACCATCCCGGCCGAGACGCGGGCCCCGGCCGCCCCGATCCCCTCGACGGTCTCCGCCAGCGTCGGGTTCTTGAACGCGCAGCCGGCGCTGTTGGCCGCCATCGGCTGGCTGTTCTTCTTGTATTCCATGATCTCAAGCAGCCGGCGACGAAGCTCTCCCGAGTCCCCCGGCGTGAGTGCAAGCTCCGCTTCGGTCAGGATCAGGTCGTTCAGGCCCGACTTGCGGTACCCGAACGCGATTTCGCTCCGCTTGAGCTCAACCGGCTGACCGGCGCGGTTGACGCCGCGGACAACCGCCACCGCATCGGCGATCTGTCCGAAAGCGCCGCCCGCGTTCATCACCAAAGCCCCGCCCACCGTCGCCGGGATCCCGCCCAGGACTTCCAATCCGCCCAAACCAGCTCGCACGGTCTGGTGGATGAGCTGCGGGAGCTTTGCTCCCGCGCCGACCCGCACCGTGCCCGTCGAAGCGTCGATCTCGACCTTGGTCCACACCGGCTCGCTGAGTTCGACCACCAGTCCGGGAGCGCCGTCGTCATCAATCAGAAGGTTCGCGCCGTCCCCGAGCACCCGCACATCCGGGTGCGTCTCCATCAGCCGCGCGAGCTGTCCGGCATCCTTCGGCCGGGCGAACAAGTCCGCGCCGCCGCCGATCTTGAACCAGGTCGTGATCGGGTGCCG
>JBIKTT010000331.1:0-3807 GCA_044347925.1 Phycisphaerales bacterium | reverse complement strand
CCCATCGCGCTCTTGAGGCCTCCCACCAGCTGATAGACGAAATCCGCGAGCGTGCCGCGGTAGGGGACCATGCCTTCGACGCCCTCGGGGACGAACTTCTGCGTCTGCTTGCCGTCGGACCCGACCTTTTCCGCTTGGCGGTAGCGGTCGGCGGAGCCGGCGTTCATCGCGCCCTCGCTCCCCATGCCGCGATAGCTCTTGTACCGGCGGCCGTGGGAGATGACGAACTCGCCAGGGCTTTCTTCAAGGCCGGCGAAGAGCGAACCCATCATGACGACGCTGGCCCCGGCGGCGATGGCTTTGGGAATGTCGCCGGAGTGGCGGATGCCGCCGTCGGCGATGATCGGGATGTTGCGGCCGCTTCGAGCGATCCCCTCGGCGGCCTGCATGACCGCCGTGATCTGCGGGACGCCGACGCCGGTGACGACGCGGGTGGTGCAAATGGAGCCGGGCCCGATGCCGACCTTGACGGCGTCCGCGCCGGCTTCGGCCAGGTCGTACGCGGCTTCGGCGGTCGCGATGTTGCCGGCGATGACCTCGATCTTGTACCGCTTCTTGATCTCGCGGACGGTCTGGAGCACGTTCTCGCTGTGGCCGTGGGCCGTGTCGACGGTGAGCACATCGACCTCGGCGGCGAGCAGAGCTTCCACGCGGTCGTACTGGTGCACGCCGACCGCCGCCCCGCAGCGGAGACGCCCGCGATCATCGCGGCACGCACGCGGAAACTGGCTCGCCCGGTCGATGTCGCGCATCGTGATGACCCCGCACAAGCGGAACTGGTCGTCGACCAGAAGCAGCTTCTCGACCTTCTGCTTGTTGAGGATCCGCTCGGCCTGGTCCAGCGTCGTGCCCGGAGCCGCCGTCACCAGCGGGCTTCCCGGAGCGTGAGCCGTCATCACCTGGCCGACCGGCGTCGAGAGATCCTCGACAAACTTGAGATCGCGGCGGGTGATGATCCCAAGCAGCTTTCCCTTGCCGCGAGCAGCGCCCGAGGTCCCTGGCGAACCGTCTTCCGTCACGGGGAACCCCGAGACGTTGTGCGTCCGCATGAGTTCTTTGGCCCGCGCGACCGTGTCGGCCGGGCCGAGGGTGAGCGGATCGGTGATCACGCCGTTGGCCGAACGCTTGACCTTGCGGACCTCGCGAGCCTGGGCTTCGACCGAGAGATTCTTGTGGATGATGCCCAGGCCGCCCTCCTGCGCCAGCGCGATGGCGAGGGCCGACTCGGTCACCGTGTCCATCGGGGCCGACAGCAGCGGGATGTTCAGCGTGATGTTCGCCGTCAGCCGCGTCCGCGTGTCCGCATCCGCCGGCATCACGGTCGAGCGACGCGGAATCAGAAGCACATCGTCGAAGGTGATCCCTTCGAGCGCGATCTTCGAGGACAGGATGGAGGGGGAAACGGACTGCGAGCTGGGCTGATTCGTAGTCTGGGTCGCCATGAGATAGGGTTAGAGGGCTCCCCGCCCGGGTCAAGTCACCGTCGGTTCAAGCGGCGACAAACCCGCCGGAATCACGTGATTTCGGCCCGTACGGAAGCCTGCGCCAAGGTGGTTTCGCTGTTTCAGACGCGATTAGAGATCAAGCACCAGCCGCTGCGGGTCCTCGATCGTCTGCTTGATCCGCACCAGGAACTGCACAGCTTCGGCTCCGTCGATGATGCGGTGGTCGTACGACAGGGCGAGGTACATCATCGGGCGGATGGCGACTTGTCCGCTGCCCGCCGGGTACTCGACCGCGCGATTCTTGATCGCGTGCATGCCGAGGATGGCCGACTGCGGCGGGTTGAGGATCGGCGTGCTCATCAAGCTGCCGAAGATGCCGCCGTTGGTGATCGTGAACGTGCCGCCCTGCATCTCTTCGAGCGAGATCTTGCCTTCCTTGCCGCGGCTGCCCAGGTCCTTGATCGAAGCTTCGATCCCGGCCATCGACATCTTCTCGCAGTTGCGAAGCACGGGCACGACGAGGCCCTTGGGCGTGCTCACCGCGACGGAGACGTCGCAGTAGTCGTGCTTCTCGATCATGAGCTGGCCGCTTTCCTCGACGATGGAAGCGTTGACCATCGGGAACGCGCGGAGGGCCTGCACCGCCGCTTTCACGAAGAACGACATGAAGCCCAGGCCCACGCCGTGCCGCTTCTCGAACTCTTCCTTGTACGTCTTGCGAAGCTCCATGACCGGGCCCATGTCGACCTCGTTGAAGGTCGTGAGCATCGCGGCGGTGTGCTGCGCCTGCACTAGCCTCTGGGCGATCCGCATGCGGATCGGGGTCATCTTCTCGCGGGTCGCGCCGCGCGGGCCGGCGGGAGTGGCTTTGCTCTCCGAAGCGGGCTTGGCGTGAGACCCGTTGGCCGCGCCGAGAACGTCCGCTTCGCGAACGCGCCCGCCGGGGCCCGTCGCGGGCACCTTGGCCATGTCGACGTGGAGCATCTCAGCGGTCTTCTTGGCAAGCGGCGTCGAGCGGACGCTGTCGCTCCCCGAACTCGCCCCGACGCCAACCAGAGCCGGCTTGGGCTCGGCTTTCACTTCGGCCACCGAGGGCGCCTGGGCGGCGGGAGCGGCGGCCTTCTCGTCGATGGTTCCGACGGAAGCGCCGATCTTGACCGTGTCCCCTTCCTTGACGCCCTGCGCGGTCAGCACGCCGGCGGTGGGGGAGGGAACCTCGAGCGTCGCTTTGTCCGTCTCAAGTTCAAGAAGGGTCTCGTCGCGCTTGACGTAGTCGCCGACCTTCTTGGTCCAGCGAAGCACCACGCCGCTCGTCACGCTCTCGCCCGCCTGTGGGATGATGATGTCCGCCATGCTCGCCTTTCAGTGGCTCCCAAGCCTCATGCTTCGGTGCCGCTTGCCTTGATGCCTTCTTCTCACCGACCCGCTTTCACCGTCTGCGATGACGCGGCTTTCGCCGGTGACCCGTTGCCCGACGGACCGACCGGCTTGGCCGGCTGCCCGCCGCTGTCGAGGGGCGCGATGGCCCCGCTGAGAACCTTGTCCTGCTGCTTCTTGTGAGCGTACTCGCTGCCGGTGGCCGGGCTCGCGCTCGAGTCGCGGCCGCAGTACGCCAGGTTGACGCCGACCTTCTCGCGGAACGCGTCGGCGGCGTACAGGAACGCGCCCTGGTTGCGCGGCTCCTCCTGCACCCAGACGCGGGAAGCCGCTTTGGGGTAGCGTGCGTCGATCTTCTTCGCAAGCTCCGCGTGGAGCGGGTAAAGCTGCTCGACGCGGACAATCGCGATGTCCGTCTTCTTCGTCGCTTCCCGCCGCTCGTGCATCTCGTGATAGATCTTGCCCGAGCAGTAGATGACCTTGGTGACCTTCGCCGGATCCTTGACGTGCGGGTCGTCGATGAGGTGCTTGAACTCGCCGCTCACAAGCTCTTCGACGGTCGCGGTCTCGGTGCGGAGGAACTTCTTGGGCGTCATGACCACCAGCGGCTTGCGGAAATTCCGCTTGACGTGCCGACGGAGCATGTGGAAGACCTGCGCGCCCGTCGAGGGATACACGACCTCCATGTTGTCGTCCGAGCAAAGCTGCAGGAACCGCTCGAGGCGGGCCGAGCTGTGCTCGGGGCCCTGGCCTTCGTACCCGTGCGGGAGCATCAGCACCAAGCCGGCCCAGCGGTCCCACTTCACCTCGCTGCTCGCCATGAACTGGTCGATCACGACCTGCGCCGTGTTGCAGAAGTCGCCGAACTGACCTTCCCAGATCACCAGAGCGTGCGGGTTCGCTCTCGAATACCCGTAGTCAAAGCCCATGACCGAGTACTCGCTGAGCGGGCTGTCCCACGCGTCGAGCTTGGCCTGCTTGTCGG
>JBIKTT010000332.1:0-3807 GCA_044347925.1 Phycisphaerales bacterium | reverse complement strand
GCAAGAAGAACGAGCGTGTGCGGGGGCTTCATGACAAGCAGTACGACGGTTCCCTCATGTTGGATTCGAAAGCCCGCGAAGAGGGCCGAGATTCAGCGCCGCGGCCGGATTGCTTGTTGCACCAACGAATGTGGGAGCCTGAGGAGGGGCGTGTGGGAGGGGGCCGTTCGGGCTCAGCGTGCGGTCGGCGGCTTCGCATGTGGAGAGGAGTAGGCGATGGACAGGGGGCGTGGTATGCTGCTCGTTCGCCCTTTCGGAACCCTGCCATGACATCACGTTTCGTTTCGGCCGCCGCGTCCGCGTCCATCTTCTCACTTGGTCTTGCGGGCTTGGCGGCGCCGTCGCTCGCGCAGCCGGACGTGTACATCGCCCAGTACAAGTTCCAGGGCGCGGATGTGCGAGCGATGCGACTGGACGGCACCGATGAGCGGCTGCTTTTCACGATGCCGAGTAATCGATGGCTTCCGATCGGCTTGTCTTACGTCACGCAGACGGGCAAGCTCGTGTGGATGGACTCGGCGGGCACCAGCGCGGTCTTTCGGGCGAGCCTCGACGGATCCGGCCTGACGCAGTCGCCGGCGGTCCCCGGCTTCTGCAAAGGAGCGTCGCTGGACGGGCAGGGCCGCGTGTACTTCGGCTCGGACAACCGCGTGATGCGGATCAACGCCGACGGTTCGGGGCTGGTGACGCTCTACACCTCGCCGACGACGCCGTTCCCGGTGGGTGCGCCGAAGGTGGATGCGACCAACGGGCATGTGTACTTCGGGGATGACGGGTTCATCCGGCGGATGAATCTCGACGGGTCGAACGTAAAGGTCATCGTGAGCGGGATCAGCCAGGCCCGCAACATAGCGATGGATGTCGCTTCGGGGTTCATCTACTGGTGCGATGCGGACACGATCTCGGACTACATCGGGCGTGCGAAGCTCGACGGGACGGAGTTCACGGTTCTGGTGGACAACTCGCCGAGCGTGGTGCAGTCCAGCGGCCTGCTCGACCTGATCGTGGCCCCCGCGCTGGACACCATCGTCTTCGCCGACGACATCGCCGACCGCGTGAACACGACGCGTCTGGATGGCACGGACAACACGATCATCTTCAGCGCCGTGCTTGACCAGAGCCCTTCGGGGATCGCTCTCTCGACCGGCGAACCCGCGCAGGCCCTCCTCGACATGAACGGTAACGGTGTGCGGGACGACGCCGACATCGCCGCGGGCGCGCCCGATTGCGACAACAACGGCATCATCGATACGTTCCAGGCAGACCCGTGTCCGCAGAGGACGTTCCTTCTGGACCAAGGTTCGCGAGCGGACCTCTCGAGCGGCAAAGCCATCGGCGAGCTCGCGGTCTGGGAGATCTTCCAGCTCTTCCAGGTTCCGGTGGACGGCTGGGATGTCGGCGAGGTCGGCCTCGACGGCTTCACGGTGAACTACCACGACGGCTCGGGGTTCACAGCTAGGATTCTGGCCGATGACGGCACGGGGCAGTTCCCCGACGAGAGCCAGGTCCTCGCGTCGGTCGCGGGAAATTTCCGATTCAATACCAACTACGAGAACTGGGTGTACCTGCCCGTCGCGACGCGACTCGAAGCCGGGCTCTACTGGCTGCACGTGAAGAGCACCGCACCGACGACGTATCCCAACACGTATCACGGCGTTTCGAATCTGGGCGTCTCGGGCCTGGGGTCAAAGTCGCGCGGCTCAAGCGGGAACTTCACGATCTTCGGAAGCCCCATGGCGATGCGAATCGTGGAGGGCGTGCCCGATCTCTGCGGAGATTTCAACGGCGATCAGTTCGTGGACTTCTTTGACTACGACGCGTTCGTGACCTGCTTTGAGACGCTGGTCTGCCCGCCGGGTCGCTCGGCGGATTTCAACGGCGACCAGTTCGTCGACTTCTTCGACTATGACGACTTCGTGAGCGTCTTCGAGAACGGCTGCTGAGCGAGAGGTGATCCAAGCAAACGGCCGCGTGAGTCTCTCGCGCGGCCGTTCTTGTTGTCTAGAGATCGATCCAGAGGGCAAGGCAGGGCTTCACCCTTCTGCGTGACTTGGTTTCAGCTTTACTTGGGCTCAACCGGCTTGCTGGGCGTGCCGCTGGTGGTATCGCCCGGCGTGTTCGCGGGCGGGTTGGCCGCGGGGGCCTTGGGATCGACCGGGGGGGTGTTGGGCGTTTCGGCCGGGGTCGTGCCGGGCGTGTTGGCCGGCGTGTTGGCCGGCGTGTTGGCCGGCGGGTTGGCGGGGTTGTTCGCGGGCGCGGCACCCTGATCGATGACCGGAACCTGCTCATTCGCGGGCGGGGCTTCCATCGCGTCGCGCGGGCGCTGGGGAGCGGGCTGGCCGTTCACGGCTTTGGGCTGGATGGTCTCTCCGCCGGCACCGGTGAGGTACGCCCCGGCGAATCCGCCGACGACGATCCCGAGGATGAGCCCGGGCAGGAACGCTTTGGTGAACGAGTTATCGCGCTGAGGCATGGGAAAGCTCCGACTGGTCGGCCCGCCGCACACGGATGTGCCAAGGGGGTGGGGGGACACTAGGGGCGGCCGGCCGAACAGTTCGACCTGCACCGCGGCTTTTGGACGGCGGATGACGCCATTTAGCGCATCCGCCTCATCCGATACACCCATCGTCCGTAGTCGAGCACGGAGTGCAGAATCGCCCCCCTCCCCTGCGGATAGCCCCGTCCAAACGCCGTGTGGAGCCGCCAGGTCCAGTAGGGGCCCCGGAACTTGCCCCGAGAGATCACCGCCAGCCGGGCGAGCTCGTACAGAGCACCGAAAAACTCCCGAATCGCGGTCATGCGAACAAATTCCTCATGCTTTGGCGAGACTTGAGCGGTACCACCGCATCGTCTCGTCCAGCCCGGCTTGGATGCTGGTCGTGGGCTCAAAGCCGATCAGCTCGCGGGCTTTGCCAAAGTCGGCCAGAGAGTGCGGCACATCCCCCGCCCGGGCGGGCTCGTGGACGGGCTGGAGCGACCGGTGGTCGGACTGGGCGATCATCAGCGAAGCCAGCGACGTGACGGATGTGGCGTTGCCCGTGCCGACGTTGAGGGCTTCGCCCTTGAGCGGGGCGGGCGCGGCGCCGGCGAGGAGGGTGGCGAGCACCGCGTCCGCGACGAACGTGAAGTCCCGCGTCTGTGAGCCGTCCCCCTGGATCACCGGGGCTTCGCCCGCCGCGATCTTCTTGGCGAACGCCGCGATCACGGCCGCGTAGGCGGAATTGGGGTTCTGCCGCGGGCCAAAGACGTTGAAGTACCGCAGGCTGACCGTGCTGATCCCGTAGCAGGCCGCCCAGACGGCGAGGAGCGACTCGCCCGCCAGTTTGCTCGCCGCGTAGGGCGAGAGGGGCCTGGGCATCGCCGTCTCGACCCGCGGGAGCCGGGGGTCGTCCCCGTAGACCGACGAGGAACCCGCGAAAACCACCCGCTCGACCTTGTGGATCCGGGCGGCTTCCAAGATCCGCACCGTTCCGGTGGCGTTGACCGACCAGGTCCGCTGGGGGAACTCGATCGACCGGGGCACCGAGCCCAGAGCCGCAAGGTGGAAGATCGTGCGCGTGTCGTCGGTGGCGTCGGCGACGGCTTCATCGTCCAGGATCGAGCCGTGGACGAAGCGGACCCGCTCGGGTTCGAGCTCGATCAGGCCGGCGAGATGTTCGAGATTGGCGTTGGACAGGTCGTCCAGGACGGTCGTGATCGCGCCCAGTGAGACCAGAGCGTCGCAGAGGTGCCCGCCGATGAACCCGGCTCCGCCGGTCACCAGGACGCGGCGGCCCTGGTAGAAGCCGCGGAGGCGGTGCACCTTGT
>JBIKTT010000330.1:0-3825 GCA_044347925.1 Phycisphaerales bacterium | reverse complement strand
CCGGGAACGACTCCCGGGCCCGCGTTGTTTTTTGCGAGATCCGCTACCATGACGACGCAAAAACGCGACAAGACGCGGAGTCACGCGTGGTCATGGGTCCCGCAGGTTCATGAGAGCCTTCAGCTTCACTCGGGAACTGCGGTTGCGGGGGGCCCGTACCGGATCGGCTGGCGTAAGGGCGGGCGGCTGACGGGCTTGGGGCGGTCGGGGGGGTGCCGCGAAGGACTAGCAGAGAGCGACGAAGCTGAGGAGGCAGAGAATGGCGATGCGGCGGCGGCTTTCGGTCATTTCGATCAGGCTCAGCATGGCGGGCTCTCCAGGTCTTGAGTTGTGCTGGAAGATGATTCAACGGGCGTGCCAATCGATGGCAACCCCGCTGCTGCGCGGCCGTGCCCTCGCCGATGGCGTTTTTGTCGGACCTATACCCCGGCCGGTCATCCGCTCTCGTGCCGCCGAAAGCGATCTGTGGCCTGCGTGCATCACCCCGTGTCGCGTCCACGCGACAGCGATGATTCTGGGGTGCGCCGCCGCTTTGGGGATGGGCTTCGGCTCGGCCGCGGTCGGGCAGCCTGCAGTTGCGCCCGCGGTCACGCCCGCGGCGACAGTTCCCGACGCTTCCGCGTCCATCGCGGCGTTCACCAACGTCCGCGAATGGGTGCTCGCGATGAAAGCTCCGGAAACCGCGCCCGAGGGGCTTATCGCGGTTCCGGCCGCGAGCGTCACCCTGCGGCTTCTCGGCGAAGCGATCGGCACAGGGGTCGATTCCGGCGGCGATGCGGGCACGGTCTGGCGAGCGGCTCGCGAAGCCATCGCGGATGCGGCCCGGAGTCTTCCCGTTGCCGATGATGCGCTCGCCGACGCCCGTCGACGCGAACTGGCGACGCAGATGACCATCACGCTCGAGCTCGCGGGCACGCTGGTGCCCCTGCGCGAGCGGACCTTCGACGAGGTTGACGAAGCGGTCTCGCCCGGCGTCTTCGGGCTCGCCGCTCGCAACGCGAAGACGACGCGGCACACCTTCCCGCTCTCCATGCTCGCGACGGGCACGCTCCCCGGGCAGGCTCTGGCGACGTTGACCGGCGAGATCCTCGGCGACCCGGCCAAGGGTCTGCGTGTCGATCCCGAAGCACAGCCGGAGAAGGTCTCCGCCCGCGACGGTGTTTCGTTCTTCAAGTTCGCCGTGGTGCAGATCGGGCAGATGTCCCCCTCCGACCCGGGCAGCTTCCTCGTCCGCGGCGGACGGGCTTTCCCGCTTCTCGAGGTTTCGCAAGCCAATCTCCGCGAGATGGGCCGGGGCATCGCGCTGCACCTTGCTTCTCGCCTCCGCGTCGAGCAGGAGTCGCCGTTTCTCGGCCTTCGCGGCCTCTATAGCCCCGTGCGAGGCCGCCATGAGCCCGACGTCGCGCCCGCTTCCGAACAGGCTATCGTCGCGGCCGCGCTCTCGTCGTGGGGCGCCTTCGACAAACGCGACCAGGCTTCGCGCGACGCCGCGGAGCGAATCCTCGCCGGCATGTTCTCCAAGGACGCCAAGCCAGATCCGACGAAGGACCCGCGGTCCGCGATGCTCGCCGTGATCGCGACAAGCCTCGCCGCCGAGGCGGGGATCGACTGGGCGAAAGCCATGGAGGGCGGAGCGCCGCGTGCGGTGGATTCCTGTCTCGCCGCGGTCAAATCCGATGCCGCGCTCGATGAAGCGGGGATGCTGGTGTGGGCTCTCTCGACCACCGCTCCCAACCGCGACCTGGCGAAGAAGATCGCCGATTCGATGTACACGCCCGACGAGCGGGGCGTGATGATGGACCTTGCTTCGCATTCGCCCTGGCTGATCGCGGCCGAACGCGTGCTTGGCGGGGGCAAGGTGCGTCCCGAAGCGATCATGCCCCTCCGCGCCCTGCGCGAGAAGGCTTACGGCTTCGTCGTGACCCCGGTTGATGCGGGCGAGGACGGCACGGATCTCATCGGCGGCGTCGTCTTCCCGGGGTCGCGGCCGCCGCTCCCCACGGCTCAGTCCCTTCGCATCATCGCGGGTCTCGCGATGATGCTCGGCGATGAAGGGATTACGCCCAAAGCGGATTTCGAGCGTGAACTCGTCCGCCTCATGCCCTGCTTGCGGTTCGCGCGACAGCTCTGCGCCGACGATTGGACGCTCACGATGTGCCGCGAACCCGCCAAAGCCCGTTGGGGCGTCAGGATCTCGCCCTGGGACCCCAAAATGCCCGGAGAAGCTTCCGCCCTCGCGCTCATCACGGTTCGCGAGACCCTGGAAGCCCTGGAGAAGCGGGCGAAGTGAAACGCGCGAGGCCGAGGCTCAGATTCGTCAGCACCCACCGCAAATGAGCGCTGTTCTCGCGGAGCAGCGCACCCTCGACCTGCCGGTTGAGCTCCTTGATCAGTTCGTCCAGCGATGCCCACTCGACATGGCGAATCGGCCGCTCAAGAGCTTTCGCCAAGGCGGCGTCCCCCGCGCTGATGAGCTCGACGCACGTGCGTTCGACCGATGCGCACAGCGCGCCAAATGCCGCCGCGTGCCGATCGTCCTGGGATTCCAGCTCGTACTTGGATCGCGCGTAGAAGCCCGACACGTGATCCAACTGCGGCGCTCCGCCACCGTGACCCTCGCTTTGCGGGTAGCTGTGCTCCCAGTAGCGTCCGTCGGCCGGATCCTGCAGAAGGGTGCAGTCTCCGTCGGGCGAGACGGCTCGTCTCCGCAGCGACGGCAGAATCGCTTTGATCCGCTCGCAGACCGCATCGCTCCGCACACCGCTCTCATCCTCGACCCAGGCTCCCTTGAGCAGAACATCGGCGGGCGAGAGCGTGGGCTTGTCGGGCGTCATGGTGGCTTTCGGTGGTGCTACGGCGTCAGGATCGGAGACTGACCCTGGCTGACTTTCGTCCGCACGCCGCGCTGAAGCAGAAGCTCGGTGAACTTCTTGAACTGCGCATCCGCGAGGGCGATGTCCGGATTGACATACGCCGTGAAGAGAATGAGGCCGTCGCGCCGCAACCGGTACGCATCCGCCGCCGAGCGGCCCAGCCGCTCCTCGACCACACGCACCGCACGGCCCATCGCCGCATCCGTCAGCATCGATGACAGAGCTTTCTCGTAGATCCCGCCCTCTCCCTCACGCAGGAAGTGAATCAGAGCCCACACCTGCGCGTAATACCGAAGCGGCGCCCAGTCGTCCTTCTCAAGCAGCGCCTGCGGAGACGTCCGGAGCAGTTCCTCAAGCGGCATCGCACGGCGGCGACCGACCGAAAACCGAAGCGTCTCGTAACGCTCAAGATTCGCCCACGGCATGAACACCGGCAGGTTCGGATCCTCCGGGCTCGGCCTGAACCCCTCCATGTACGTCGCCACGCCCTCGTCAAGCCAGATCGGCAAGGGGTCGCGGAACGTCGTCTGGATGTACTGATGCCACCCCTCGTGCGCCGCGATCGTCAACGTGTCGTTGATCGGGCCCAGATCGTAAAACACCCCGCGGCCACGGTGGCTGAACCCGCCCCGATCGATCCGAAGAAACGGCCCCGCATCTTCGCCCAAAAGCCGCTGCGTCAGCCGGTTCCACTGCGGCCGCGTCGCGAACAGGTACGTCTCAAGGGGCACCTTCGGCTTGGGCAGGTCCGCGATCTCCGACGTGTAATGGAACAACGCCCGCTCAAGGAACCCCGGCATCCGGTCCGCGAGCGGTCCCTTCGGAAGCGTCGTGTACAGCTCGTACGACGGCGTCTTGATCAGCCGACCCGGCGTCGTCTCGAACATCCACGGGGCTTCGGTCGCTTTGAAATCGATCGTCGAAGCGACCGCGCCGGGCGACGTGCCCGAAG
>JBIKTT010000329.1:0-3829 GCA_044347925.1 Phycisphaerales bacterium | reverse complement strand
GTCGGCATCGGGTTGCTGCTCGCGGGCGGATTGGGCAATCTGTACGACCGTGTGCTCTACGCGTGCGTGCGAGACTTCATCCATCCGTTCCCGGGCGTGCGGCTTCCCTTCGGCTGGCGGTACCCGTCGAACGAGGACCAGCTCTGGCCGTACGTCTCGAACGTCGCGGACAAGTGGCTCCTGATCGGGATCGCGATCCTCCTCGTTCACGCCTGGCGCATGGGCGGGCAGGAAGAGCGGATGCTAACCCAGCGTGCTGATGCGGCGACGCCGCCCGCCAATCCCTCCTGAAGGAAAGCACCGCACGTGGCGACCGCTCCGACCATCAAAGCGTTCACGCTGGGGCCGTTCCAGACGAACTGCTACGTCGTCTCCGCGGGCACGCCGGACTGCTGGATCGTCGATGCGAGCTTCGGCCCCGGCGCGATGATCGACCACGTCCGACGGGACAAGCTGATCCCGCGGGCCCTGCTCCTGACGCACGCGCACGTGGATCACATCGCGGGCGTCGCCGAGGTTCGCCGGGCGTTCCCGGAGATTCCCGTGCTCATTCACGCCGCGGAACGCGAATGGCTCGGCGACCCTCTCCTCAACTTGTCGGCTCTGGGCGGTCAGAGCGTGACGGCTCCGGGACCGGACGGCTTTCTCGACCAGGGCGAGACGCGGGCACTCGGCGACTCGTCGTGGCGGGTGCTTCACACGCCGGGCCATTCCCCCGGCGGGATCACGCTCTGCTGTGACGACGCGGGCGTCGCGATCGTCGGTGATTCGCTCTTCGCGGGGTCGATCGGCCGGACGGATTTCCCGGGAAGCGACCACGCGACGCTGATCGCCTCGATCAAGTCCAAGCTCTACACGCTTCCGGGCGCGACGAAGGTCTACCCGGGTCACGGACCGATGACGACGATCTCTCGCGAAGCGACGAGCAACCCGTTCGTGCGAGGCTAAAGCCGATCAGAACCAACTCGCGATCAAGGCCCACGCGAGAAAGCCGCCGAGGACCAGGACCAGCACGACGGACGTCCAGAAAACGAAAGGCTTGTCGCGGCGCAGCTTCGCCCGGTACTCCCAGAGCTTGAACGGGAAAAGCCAGCCAAAGTCTGTTCCGGCTTCGGGCACGACTTCCTCCGGTTGTCACATCGCGCTGGGCATGCCGTAGCAGCGGCGCCACGTGCTGATCTGTCCGGCGTGCATCGCGACGTGGCTGGTGCACATGAACACGAGCGCCGCGCCGATGGTCGGGAAGAACTTGGTCCGGATGTTCTCGTCCGGGTGCGGCTGGGAGAGGACCGAGTCATCGACCTTGGCGAGCGTGTCAAAGAGGGTGCTGTACCCTTTCAGGAACGCGGCCATGATCTCGTCCTTTTTCGGATAGATCAGGCCCTCGGGGTCGTCCTTGCAGTCAACGCCGGCTTTGAACAGGTCGGGCCAGTGCCCGGGCGTCGCGACGGAAGCCGCGTCGATGTTCAGGAAGCCGAGCATGCGAGCGGGATACAGCGCGAGGTGTCCGAAAACGAACGCGGGGTGGTTGCAGTCGATGACCGTTTCCTTGCCGCCGTCGCGGAAACGCGGCTTGCGGGCGAAGAGCTCGGGCTTGATGTCGGAAGCGACCTTCTCGGCATAACCGACACCGCGGCGACCGGCGAGGATGATCTGATCGATGGCGTGGCCCATGTGTGTGTTCCCTTTGCGGAGGAGTCAAGCTCCGACGTATCGATCGTAGATGCTTCGGGCCCGCTCGGGGTTACGGACGCCGCGAACCACGGCTCGCCCGTCGGGAAAGACGCCCAGGTGAACGGGCCCGCCGTCGTCGGCCCGCTCGAGGGCGAGCGCTGCTCGAACCATGAACCGCGACCGCGTCACCCCGCCGGCCGCGGCGTGAGGCTCAAGCCTCGACGCAAGCTGCGCCAGATCGACGATCTCCGGCGTGTCGTCGTCTTCACCGCGCTCCGCCGAAGCATGGCTCGGGAAGATCTGGACCGAGTTCTGGCCGCAAAGCCAGACCGCCCGCGTACCGAGTCTGGACCAGAGATACTCGAACCGCCGCTCACCACAGCAGGGGCACGCCGGATCGCGAGAAACGGTGAGCCGCTGCGAGGTTCCGGCCCAGAGGTCAAAGGCGGTGAGCAAGCCGGTGACCCGCTCCGCGTGCCCGAGCATGATCCGCATCGCATCGCTTGCTTGCCCGGCCGTCACCGTCGCGACGGCGGGGCCGAGCACGCCGGCGGTGTCGCAGGTGGGCTCGGTTCCTGGTGCCGGAGCGTCGGGAAACACACAGCGGAGGCACGCGCTGACGCTTGGCATGATTGCGAGCCGCGTGCCTCGGGTTCCCACGACGCCGCCGTTCACGTATGGCACGCCGTGCTTGACCGCGAGGTCGTTGATCAGGTATCGCGTGTCGAAATTGTCGGTTCCCTCGATGAGCACCTCGCCGCCGTCGGTCCGCGGCGGACCTTTGTCCCAGCCGAGGAGACGTTCGGCGGAGGAAGCGGAGAAATCCGCCGCAAGGGCGCGGACGGTGACCGCCGAATCGATCTCGGCGAGGCGTCGAGCCGCGGCTTCCACCTTGGGCGCGTCGAGGTCGCGTTCGGCGTACAAGCACTGCCGCTGGAGGTTGGTCGCTTCCACGATGTCGCGGTCGATCAGCGTGAGCTTTCCGACGCCGGCGCGGACGAGAAGCTCGGCGACGCCGCAACCGAGTGCTCCGACGCCGACGATGATCGCGTGCGAGGAGGCGAGCTTGGCTTGGCCGGCTTCGCCGACGCCGGGCAGGATCGCCTGACGGTGATGTCTCCCGCGAGCGTTCATGCTTGGGCCCTCGTGAGGGTGATCTCGACGAGTTCGGGCGGAACGCCGAGTCGCACGGGCATGATGCTCATCCCGATGCCTCGCGAGACGATCACCGGGAACGCCGGCCCGTCGACGCGGCCGCCGAAATACTTGGTGCCGTGGCGGGACTGGATGAACGGGAGGGTGCCGATGATGGGAAACTTCACCTGCCCGCCGTGGTAATGGCCGGAGATCATGAGATCCACGCGCGGGCCGCGCACGACCTCGGGAAGCTCGGCGGTGTCGGGGTTGTGCGAGATCACGATGCGCGGGGTGGTTTCGTCGACGTGGCCGAGCGCGCTCTCGGGCTCGACGGTCGCCGTCTTGAGGTCGCCGAACCCGGCGATGCAGAGCGAAGAGCCGTCGTCGACATCGGCAACCCGCTTGTCCGAGGTCAGAAAGACGCGGTCGTTGTCGACCAGTCGCACGCCGATGGCTTTCAGGCGGCGGGCCATATCGGGGCCGTCGCCGTACCAATCGTGGTTGCCGAGGACGCCGATCACCGGCGCGGCCCGCGTGAGCGGCTCGAAGAGAGCGACGGCCAGTTCATTGGGCCCCGCGCCGTTGTGGACGTAGTCGCCGCTGAGGACGAAGACGTCGGGCTTGAGCGCGATCGCGTGATCCACGACGCGGCGGATGTAGTCCGCCGGGATCCGCGGCCCAAGGTGCGTGTCGGAAAGCTGAACCAGACGCAAGCCGTCGAGCGCCCGCGGCAAGCGAGGGATCGCGACCGAGTACCGGGCGACCTTGAAATCCCACGGCGTCACGCACGTCGCGACAAGCATCACGCCGCCCGTGCCGGCACCGGCCAAGCCGAGCGAAGCGTCGAACATCAGGCGGCGACGCGAGAGATCCGGCGGTGGGTCGATCGCAGGATCGGGATGAACGAGCTTGGCGCGGACGCGGAGGAGCGCCATGAACAGACCGAGCACGATCGCCCACGCGGCGCCGTGAAGCAGAGCCGCATGCCACCAGGGGCGGGGCCCCCAGATGTCCAGGC
>JBIKTT010000328.1:0-3831 GCA_044347925.1 Phycisphaerales bacterium | reverse complement strand
GGCGGGCGCGTCTACTCCATGTTCGCCGAAGAGATGAGCAACACCCGCAACCGCGGCAAGATCATGTGGATCCTGGCGAGCAGCCGCCCGGACCTGATCGAGGTCGACCTCAAGCGGCCGGGCCGCGTCGATGTCAAGATCCCGCTGTTGCCGACGACGACGCCGTCGGAAAGCTGGGGCTTGATCCGGGCTTTGTCGAAGAAGCGGGGCCTCGCCCTGGACAAGCAGCACCCGGACGACCTTGAGCCGCTGATCCCGCTCCGCCTCACGCCCGGAGCGGCCGAAGCCCTCGCGGTCAAGCTCTACCGGACGGTCAAGACGACGCCGGGCCTGGCTCTGGAAGCCGCGTTGCGGGACGCTCTCGCGGACTATCAGCCGCCCGTTGCGCCGGAAGTCATGCAGTTCCAGATCGACATCGCCGTCCGCGAAGCCAGCGACCTGGAATTTGTGCCCGAAGCCCTGCGGCCGAAGAAAGCGTGAACCGGAGGAGTCTTCGGCACACTGAACGCCTATGGCACGCGGCAAGCACAGAATCCGACTTGGAAGCGGGCTGCTTGCTCTGGGGCTCGCTGTTGCGGCCGTGACCGCGCTGTCGCGCTGGCGATGGGTTTATGTCTCGGTCAGGTCCGATGTCCTGACCGGCGAAGCGGGCCTTGAGCGTGGCGAAATCTGGTTCAAAGGCGGCGTTCCTTCTCTTCCGTCGGGCGAGAAGCCTTCGTCCAAGATCCACACCCTCGCGCCCGTCGAGCCGTCGTTCGTCTGGCGTCTCCCCCCACCGTACCCGCCCATCGGCTCGCGGAGCGGCGATCCGTGGGAGTTCGGCTTCCTGCGATTGGCGTACGCGCGGGTTTCGGACAAGACCGCTGTTGGACAGGTCGTGCTCTGGCCTTTGGCGATGTCGATTCTCGCTTCGGGGTTCTTCGTTCGTCGCGCCGGGGTCCGTGCAAAGCGTCGCGCGGGGATGATTTCGTGTTTGTCGTGTGGGTACGACCTGCGAGCGACGCCGGCGGCTTCGCTCTGCCCGGAATGCGGTAAGGCGAGTTCTGCGAAAGTGGGCAGGTAGCGTGGCGAAGGTAAGGAAAAGGCGAATCCTGGCCGTGACGCTCGTAGCTTCCACGATTTCGCTGATTTCGCTCAACGCACTCGCGATGTTCCGTAGCTTCGGTATTCGCAGGCTCGTGCACGTTGGGACGACCGGCCAGTCGAGTACATTCGTACTAGGAATCGATCACGGCATCGCCACACTCTGGTTGGAACAACCCGGCTCATCGCGTGACGTGGCCTGGCATTTCTACAACTGGAAGGCTGGAAAGTGGCAGGGGATTCTCGAACCCCCAAATCTCTACGCGCAAAGACTATCCCGCGAAGCACAAGCCAACGGCGGAATCGCGGGAGAATTTCTTCAGATCGTCCAATGGCGGTGCTGCCGCCAATTCATCCACATCGAGGCCGTCGCATGGCCGGTGCCCATCGCGACCGGCATCGCAAGCGTTCTCTTTGTACGTTCTGGCTGGCACCCCCGCAACCGACCTGGCCACTGCGCGAATTGCGGCTACGACCTGCGAGCGACGCCGGCGGCTTCGCTCTGCCCTGAATGCGGCAAAGTGAGGCCCGCGATGGCTGGAGGGTGATGCCATGGCAGGCGGACGCAAGCGAAAGTGGCTCGGGCTCGGCTTTGCGTTCATGGCGCTTTCGCTGGCGGGAGCGTTTCTCTGGACGCGTTGGTACTGGACGGTCTTGATGTTCGACCTCTACGGCTTTGAGTGCCAGCCCCAGATCGTCGGCGGCCAGCTCTTCGTGCAAGCGGTTCAAGCACCGGGTCGAGACACGTCGTACCAAGGCCGGTATTCCGAACTGTTGCCAGAGACCCATCGCACACTTCGATTCGAGATTGCGCCGGTTGCACTCGCGACCGCGCAGCGGCGGATTCGGATCCCGTGGATGTGCAAAATCGTGATCGACGCCAACGGCACCTACATGCCGACTTCGAGGCGCGGCTTTCCGCCCGACGTGTCCGGGGTCTGGGAAGTCAGCGGAACGATCGCGCTTTGGCCGCCGATCGTCGTCGCCATCGGACTTTCGCTCGCGTTCTTCCGATCCGGATTCATCGCAAAGCGGAGATCACGGGTGGGACATTGTCCCGCTTGCGGATACGACATCTCGGATCAGCTGAATGATCGCCCCTGTCCGGAATGCGGCGTTAAGCGCGAAGTTCGGCGCGACCCCGCGGTGGCGCGTGAGGCACGTTGCGTGACGCACGTCGAATGAGCCGTGTCTCGCTGCACTCTCAGGACTCGCTCACTTCTTCACCACTTCCCCACCCTTCACAACGACCTTCACATCCGTGAGCGTCGCGACATCCTTCGTCGGGTCGGCCGCGACGATGATCAGGTCCCCGGCTTTGCCCGGTTCCAGCGTGCCGATCTCCGACGACAAGCCGAGCAGGTCCGCCGCCGTGACCGTCGCCGCGACGAGCGTTTCCGTCGGCGTCATCCCCGCGTCGACCATCAGAGCGAACTCGCGAGCGTTGATGCCGTGCTCGCTGACGCCGCAATCGGTCCCGAACGCGATGAGCACCCCCGCCGCGTGGGCTTTCTTCATGGATTCCTTGAGCCGGGGCCCAACGATGCGGGCTTTGGCGGCGACGACCGCCATGTAGTACCCGGGCTTCTCCGCGTTTTCCGCGACGGTCTGGGCCGCGAGCATGGTCGGGACGAGGTACTGCTTGTTGCCCTCCGCCGCGCTCGTCTTGAGCATGTCGATGGTCTGATCGTCAAGGAACGTGCCGTGCTCGATCGAATCGACCCCGGCTTTGAGCGCAGCTTTAATCCCGTCGGTCCCGTGAGCGTGGGCCGCGACCTTCCGCGACATCATGTGGGCCGCGGTCACGATCGCGTTCAGTTCCTCCTGCGTGAAATGCTGCCGGAGGCCCGCCGCGCTCGCCGAAAGCACGCCGCCCGTCGCCGTGAGCTTGATCACGTCGGCGCCCTGCTTGATCTGCGTCCGCACGGCTTTCATGCACGCGTCAGGACCGTCCGCAATCCCTTCGCCGCGGGCTTCCATGTCCCAGACGTCGGACCGGAAGCCGCTGGTCGCGTCGCCGTGGCCGCCGGTGATGCTGATGGCGTGCCCGGCCGCGACGATGCGCGGGCCCTTCGCGATCCCCATGTTGATCGCGTCGCGGAGGGCGAAGATCGTCTCGGGTGCTTTGGCTCCCAGGTCGCGGACGGTCGTGAACCCGGCTTCGAGCGTGACGCGGGCGTTCTCCGCCGCTCGGAGCGTGACCAGCGAGTTGCTCTCGGACACAAGCCGCATCCGCTGACCCTCGTCGTACCGCGACGTCAGGTGAACATGGCAGTCGATCAGCCCCGGAAGCACGTACTTGCCCGTCGCGTCGATCACCTCGACCTTCGCGTCCTTCGGAAGCCACTCCGGCTTGGGTTCCTGAGCCGCCGGCACGACCGCATCGACCTTGCCGTTCTTGAGGACAACCGTCGTGTTCGCCGCCGCCGGCTTGCCGGGCACCGCGATCACCGTCCCGCCGCGAACGATGACGTACCGGTCCGGGTCGGCGGCTTGAGCCGCGCCCACCGTCGCGAACGTGAGCAAACCCGCTACCAGCCGCCGAGTGTGTCGCATGATCATCCCCGCATGGTACCGAAATCCGCCCGCGGGTACACTGCAACCATGCTCGAAGCCTGTCTCTTCTCCACGGGCCACCTCCCATGATCGCACTCGGCATCGACATCGGCGGAACGACCGTGAAAGCCGCGGCGATCGAGATCTCGGGGTGCGGGGCTCGCACGATCGCGACGGTGCGGTCACGAACGC
>JBIKTT010000327.1:0-3833 GCA_044347925.1 Phycisphaerales bacterium | reverse complement strand
AGTTCTTCCGCTTGGGCCCGGGCCGCGAGGTGCGCCTCCGCTGGGCGTACTTCCTGACGTGCACGGGCGTCGAGAAGGACGCGAGCGGGAACATCACGGGCCTCAGGGCGACGATCGACCCGGCGACACGCGGCGGCGACAGCCCCGACGGCCGCAAGGTGAAAGCCACGATGCATTGGGTCTCGGCGACGCACGCGAAGGACGCGGAAGTCCGCTTGTTTGACCGGCTGTTCAAGGTCGAAGAGCCGGGGAAGGCGACCGGCAACTGGGTGGATGACCTCAATCCCAACTCGCTGGAAGTCGTGCATGCGAAGATCGAGCCGGCCGCGGCTCTGCTTGCGGCGGGCACGCGGATCCAGTTCGAGCGGCTCGGGTATTTCGTGATGGATCAGGATTCGGGGCCGGGCAAGCCCGTGTTCAACCGGACGGTGACGCTCAAGGACGGGTGGGTGAAGGAAGCGGCCAAGGACGCGGCGAAAGCATGATGGTGTGGCGCCGGCTCACCCTGTTTCACCGCAACGTCGGGATCTTCACCTCGGCCACGTTTGCGACGGTCGCGGTGCTTGTGACCGTGGCGGGCGTGCAGGCGATCGTGGCGGGGCGGTATCTCGAGCCGATCCTGGTGTTCTGGCCGATGGTGGCGGTGTCGTGGCTGGTCCGCTGGACGCTTTTCGGGGTGATGCTCAAGCACGGCGGCGTGCTTCGCCCTGTCGCGGTGCTGGTGGGGTTGGCGTACATCTTCCGGCCCAAGTCGGGCTGGTTCCCGGGCGATGAGTGGCTGATGATCTCGGTCATCGCGCTGTACTTCGGCTTGATCTTCTGGTGGCACTCGGGGAGTTTGTCTCTGATCCTCACGGGCGCGGCGATGCCCCCGCCGGAGACCGACGAGCGCGAGGATGAGAATGACGAGGATCGATCGGGGCCGGACCCGCGGGTGATCAGACACGCCGGCGACGGACGCTCAGCACGCTGAGGCCCATCGCGCCGATGACGGCCGTGCCCGGCGTGGGGATCGTCGCGTCGACCTGAGCGATCAGTTCGCGGAGGGAGATCTCCATCGCGCGGGTGGCGGTGTCGACGTCAACCTGGATGCCCACGTGGACATGGCCCGCGGCGACGCACCAGTTGGCGTCCGAGGGCTGAGAGTGCATCGACTGGTACCACAAGCCGTGGTAGCCGATGAACTCGGAGAGGAAGGTGCCGCCGGCGGCCGCCGAGCGATCGATGTACGCGTTGAGGCCGAGGTTCGCGGCCCGGACGGAGTCCACGATGTCCTGCATCGGGAGCGTGCTGTTGCGGTAGGCGTTGGCGGCGATGGACTGGTCGACGCGGCCGGGCTGGTATCCGCCGTAGTCCGGGCTCCAGGAGGAACGATTGCGGTTGCGGGACTCGACCTCCCACGAACGGTCGTTGTTGCCGCGGCTGAAGGTCATGATCGCAACGGGGTCGACCTCGCCGGTGATCCGGGCCCAGTCGGCCATGGTGTCGCGGTAGTCGACCTCGAAGTCACCCACGCCGCGCCCCCACTCCGGCCCGTTCTGGCCGGGGAACTCCGGGAAGAACGCGTAGATGTTGTACCCCGAGCCCTCCCAGTTCTGGCCGATCCAGCCCGAGGGGTTCTGAGAAGGGTTGTTGCTGAACCGGCGCATCATGTTGTTGGTGTTGGGCCAATAGCCCGTGATCATGATGTTCCGCGTGAACTCGGCCGCCGCGGGGAGAGCGAACAGGACGAGCGCGAGGAATGAGCCGGCGACGCGGGTGTGCTTCATGGACCTGAACATGCCACGAATTCGGAGAAAAGCCAGCGAAACCGGGATTCGCGACGCGTTTTCGCAGCAACAGCAATCGGAGGCGGCTTGCGGCCGAAGTCCGAGTCTGGTAGGCTGCGATCCGGAACGCCTTTGGGCGCAAGAGGTCTGCGTTGCGCGTGCCCGTCCCGCAAGGGCCGAGGGCTGTCTTTCGCCCGGCGAATCTTCGCACCATCCTTACACTCGGCAGGGCGTCGGTCTTTAGCATGCGGGCATGACCACCGTGACTTCCGCACGCGATCTCTCAAGCACCTCTGCAGCTCCGTCCGACGCGGCCCGCTCGGCCGCGGCCTTTCCGGGCGGGTCCAACGGCGAGTTCGACCTGCCGCCGGAGCTTCTGCGGGTGATCGAGCGGGGCCGGGGGGCTTTGCTGTGGGATTCGACGGGTCGGGAGATGCTGGATTTTTCGATGGGCTGGGGGTCGGTGCTTCCCGGGCACGCGAATCCGACGGTGGTGGCTGCGGCGGGGTCGCGGCTTGGGCTTGGGACGAACTTCTCGTTTCCGAACACGGAGTCCCTGCGGCTTGCGGAAGAGTTGCTTCGGATCCAGCCGGATGCGGGCCGGCGGCTTCGGTTCTGCGCGTCGGGGACGGAAGCGACGATGCACTGCCTGCGGCTCGCGCGGGCGGCGACGGGCAAGCGAGACGTGCTGAAGTTCGAGGGGGCGTATCACGGGTCCAACGACGAGGGGGTGACGAGCCTGTTCCCGTCGGGGCGGACGCCTTTCCCCTCACCGGAGCCTTCGAGCGCGGGGATCCACGCCGAGCACACGCTCATCGCCCCGTACAACGACCTTGAGACGACGGCTTCGATCATCCGCGAGCACGCGGACCGTCTGGCGTGCGTGATCGTCGAGCCGCTGCACCGGTGTCTGGCTCCCCGGCCGGGGTTTCTGGCTGGGCTTCGCGAGGTGTGCGACCGCCACGGCGTGCTGCTTGCGTTTGACGAGGTGGTGACGGGGTTCCGTCTGGCGTACGGCGGCGCTCAGCAGTATTACGGGGTGCCGGCGGACCTGGTCGCGTATGGGAAAGCTCTCGGCGGCGGGCTTCCGATCGGGGCGTTTGTCGCTCGGTCGGAGATCATCGATCTGGCCCGGGAGGATCGGGCTTCGCACGCGGATTATGTGTGGACGGCGTC
Source organism: Phycisphaerales bacterium (assembly GCA_044347925.1). GTDB lineage: Bacteria > Planctomycetota > Phycisphaerae > Phycisphaerales > UBA1924 > UBA2396. The sequence continues at coordinate 888 of JBIKTT010000327.1, read as the reverse complement.
GACGCTTGGGGGCAATCCGGTCTCGGCGGCGGCGGCGAACGCGGCTCTGGCGGTGTACCGCTCGCCAGGGACGTATCCGTCGCTTCACGATCTTGGAGCACGGTTTCGCGAGGGGCTGGCGCGGGTCGTTCGCGACACGGGCCATGAGGGTCGGGTGATCGGCGATGGGCCGCTTGGGCAGATCGTCTTCTCCAGCGAGCCGGTGTTTGACTATCGCTCGACGATCGCGGGCAACCGTGCCAAGTCGCGAGCGATGATGGTCGGGCTTTTCGCGGCCGGGGTGTTCGTGAACCCGATGGGGACCAAGCTTTACCTTTCGCTGGCGCACGTGGCGGACGAGGGTGTGGTTGCGGAGTTTTTCGCTCGGCTGACGAGGGTGCTTGATTCGTTGCCGCGTTCGTAAGTTGCCCGACCGCCACCGAACCGAGGCGGACCCGGTAGACTGCGAAGATGGATCAGGAGTTCCGCAGGCCGCCGGCTCGGATGGAACCTGCCAAGGGCACCAAGCCCGGCGGGGACTTTCAGCTTGCGCCGGAGGAAGCTCCGCCGCCGGGGGCCACGCTCAAACCGTGCGGGGACTGCGGGCGGCTGATCCCGGGCGACAGCAAGAAGTGCATTCACTGCGGGCACGGCGGCGGAACTCCCCCACCACCCGCCGCGGATGCTCCGCCGGTGCCGTGCGCGTTCTGCAAGTATGACCTCCGCGGGACGTCGGGCGGAAAGTGTCCCGAGTGCGGAAAAGCTCAGCCAAGGCGGAATAAGCGGGCCCGCGACGAACTGGTCGCAAAGGAAGTGCTGCAGCGTGAAAACCGCAAAGCATGGGCGCACATCGCGTTCGGCCTGACCATTTCGGTCGTGGCGACGTTCGGCTTCACCCGGGAGGTCGCT
>JBIKTT010000326.1:0-3841 GCA_044347925.1 Phycisphaerales bacterium | reverse complement strand
GTCGCATCGACCCGCCAGACCACGAACACCTGACCAGCGGCCGACCAGGCCCGAACGTTGGTCTGAGCAGACGCGCTTGTGGCCACGACGAGCACCATCGCCGCAGCCATGATCGAGTTGAAGCAACGTCCCATCATCATCATCAGCAGACTCCACGCGCAACCACAACACGGGAGAGAAACGCAGAAGAAGCCGCTGTATTGCTGGCTTGATGAGCCGCTCAAACTACTCCTGGCAGGCAGTCTGCCCGCTGCGGTCACCGACGCCCAGCGGACCGTTCGGTGTTGGCGGACGCTTTCGGGATGGCTGCGACCAACCGCGCAGGCTTCCCCCTTTCAAGGACCGAACAATCAGGTCGTCGCAGACCCATGCAGCTTGTGAACATGACGGCGTCGGCCAAGGAGATTCCGCGAGAATCTGGCTGTGGGCCCATGACTCGGGAGGGCTGTCGCCCAGAGAGCTTTCGGCCGCTGGTCTTTGCTCACCTGCAATCGTTCTGAGGCACGGGCGTTCTCCAAGGGCCGGTTCATCCGTTCCCAAGGAGCGAGCACAATGGTGCGAACACATCTTCTAGTGACCACGTGCCTGCTCAACTTGCTCGTTTGCTGCACGGCCTTCGCTCAGCGATCGGAGCCGCCAGCCGGTACGGTGCCACCTGTCTCCGATCGGCTCAAGCAATTTGATTCCAACGGTGATGGCAAGATCGACGACTTCGAGCGACGCGCAGTGCGTGAGAAGATGCGGCAGTTGAGGGACCGACCGGGGGCCCGCACCCCATCCGGAAAGACAGAACTGATTGGTGACCGGGAGATCACAGAACGCGAGTACGCCTCCAAGGACGGTCGAAAGATTCCATGTGTCGTGTCGATGCCCAAGGGCGACGGTCCGTTCCCGGTCTTGGTGACGATCCACGGCGGGCAAGGCGACCGCGACTTGGGATATCTCCGAACGATGGCCGCGCCGAACCCTCTGTCGCCAACGGTTCAAGCGTTCAATGAACAGCCGTGGGCGATTGTGGCTGTGAGTTACCGCACCGGTGATGGCGTGCTGTCCGACCTCGTGCAGGAGGATGTGATTGCGGGAATTCGCTTTGCGAAGACTCTTCCCAGAACTGATGCTGCCCGAGTCGGGGTCGTGGGTGGGAGCCATGGCGGACACCTCGCGCTCGCGGCGGCTCAGAAGCTCGGTACGGAGATTCTCTGTGTTGCTGCGCTGTCGCCATGGATGACCGATCCGGTGGTGTACATGACGGGCGATGCGAGCACTCCGCCGCTCTCTCTCCTGGCTCCGGCGGTACGTGACGAGCTCATGCGTAACGGCCAGTCTCTCTTCAGCGGCCTGAAGCGCAAGCAAGGCCTGTCAGACGCTGAGGCACGCGCCTTCATTGCTGGTCACTCGCTCGAGGCGTCCGCATCGCTTATCCGCGTGCCAACGCTCTTTGTCACCAGCCGGGGCGACGATCAAGCCCCGCACGTGCTCATCGAGCCCATGATCAGTCGGATGCAGGCGGCCGGTCAGAGCGTTCGGGTGTTTACAGCGGAGAAGAGCCCTCACGGCTTTTACTGGGCTCGAACGGTCAGTGCGGCTCGGGAGCTTCGCGGAGCCAAGACAGCTGTCGAGCAGAAGGAAGAGGAGAAGGCACGCGCCACGATCATCGCGTTCTTTGCGGAGCAGTTTGCGAGGACTGCGCCTGCCCGCAGCGACCCTCGCGAGGACCCGGGTGCGAAGGGGACTTCGACGGACACGACGGCTCGCTATCCGCAGCCCACAAAGGGATCTGCTGATGACATATCTGTACGCGTCGCGACCGGTGTCCTGTCCGGTGAGCGTCGGAATGATGTCCACGTCTTTCTAGGTATTCCCTACGCCGCGCCACCGATCGGCGAGCTTCGATGGAAGGCGCCGCAGCCGCCAACGCCCTGGACGGGCGTGCGCAAGGCGGTGGCCTTCGGCGCCCCGGCGCTTCAGGGTGAGTCCTTCTACTCGCGAGAAATGCAGAGCGAGGACTGTCTGACGCTCAACATCTGGACTCCCCCGGATGCGTCCGCGGACTCAACGTTGCCTGTTCTGTTCTGGATTCATGGCGGCGCGTTCATCCAAGGATCGGGCGCACAGCCGAGGTATGACGGCACCGAGCTCGCGAAGCGCGGCGTGGTGGTCATCACCATCAACTATCGCCTCGGCCCACTCGGAATCTTTGCCCACCCCGCGCTCACGGCGGAGGCTGGTCCCAAGGACATCGTTGGCAACTATAGTCTTCAGGACATGATCGCAGCGCTGCGGTGGGTGCGCGAGAACATCGCGGCGTTCGGCGGCAACCCTTCAAATGTCACGATCTCAGGATCGTCCGCCGGCGGGACGAGTTGTCTTTTTCTTATGGGCATGCCGCAGGCTGCGGGTCTCTTCCACAAGGCCGTGATTCACAGCAGCGGTGGCATGCGAAACATTCAGACTCTGGCCGAGGCTGAGGCGGCCGGTCAGCGCGTTGCCGAACAGCTAGGGGGTAAGGGCCGAGTCACCACGGGCGAACTCCGAGCGATCGGAGCTCAGGCGCTGCCCCTGACCCCCGCAGCGATTCAGCGATTCAATCTGCCGGTGAAACCGATCATTGACGGCCGCCTAGTAACAGCCGCGCCCGAGGAGATCTTTCGGCGTGGAGAGCAGGCTCGGATCCCGGTTCTGATGGGTGGAGCGAATGGCGAGTCGGGCGCACGCACCCTTGGCGATTCGGTGGCAACGGGGGGCGCCTTCGCGTTTCAGCGCCAGCTCGCCGACGAAATGGCACGCGTCGGCCAGCCGGTGTATCTCTTTCAGCTCACATTTGTACCTCCCCAGGCACGCGACACGCGGCACGCGGCCATGCACGGCGAGACGGTCGCGTATGCTTTCGGCAACCTGGGGCAGTCGATTGTCACTGGGCATGGCTTCCGAGACCGTCAGGCCGCTGAACGGGCTTCACGCCTGCGTCGGGGGGGAGTTGAAGACGACGTCTCTGGTCCGGCGGACGCGTCGACTGAAGGACGAAAGCTCAGTCAGACCATGATGGACTATCTCGTTGCATTCATGCGGACTGGAGTTCCGAAGGCGGCGGAGGCTCCGGCGTGGCTGCCCTACAGCGTGGAGACCCCGAATGTGATGGTGTTCGGAAACTCGGGTATATCAGCGAGGTAGATTGTCCGCCAACTGTATGAAGAGATCGCGGTTCGCTCACGCCGACGCTATGCCCTGTCCGAAGACACTGAACGCGGTGCCGTGTAGTTAGGTGCTCTGCCAACATGTCTGACACGAGACATGGCGTCCAACCCGCGCGAGCACGACCCGACCACCGCGACTCGATAGATGTTAGAACAGGCAATTAGCGGTATGGACTTCACCGCCGCCCAGCGGTCATGTCGGCGATCTCGTCCTTGCGAAGGAACCTCTCCAGGCACGAGATATCCTCGGCGTTGACGACGCTGTCGGCATTCACGTCGACGGGTTGCTGATTCAAGCGGTACAGGTCATCAATGTCGATCGTGCCGTTGCCGTCGACATCCACCGCGCACGCGCCGGTCGAGATCACACCGATGTTCAGCGTCAGCCGGTTTGCGGTGTACACCAGGCCATTGACCGGGTTGTAGCACATGTCAACCGGCTGAATGGTGCCGGTTCCGAGCGAAATGACCCGCAGGGGCGTGTCGGTCTTTGCGTCGACGACGGAGACGGAGTGACTCCACTCGTTGATCCAGTACATCGTGTCGTCGTTGCTGCTGAACACGAACGCGGTCGGCTCATCTCCCGCGGGCAGTGTCGCGACCACGGCGTTGGTGCTGCCGCTGATGACCGACACCGTGCACGCAGG
>JBIKTT010000325.1:0-3842 GCA_044347925.1 Phycisphaerales bacterium | reverse complement strand
GGCGGGGACGAGGACATCCCAGCGGCCGGTGCGGGCGCGGTACCAGATCGGCCGCGGGTGGCCGGCGTTGCACATCGTGAGCGTGTTGGTGGGGCCCCAAAACGTGCCGAGGATGGCGGTCGCGAACCGGCCGGAGGTCTCCTGGCGGCTGAATTCGTGGTTGAGGAACTGCACCGCACGACGCTGGTCGACCTGGTTGATGAACTTGCGCATCAGCGTGCGGAGGGAGGTGGCGGTGGCGCTCGCGGATTGGCCGTGGCCGGAAACGTCGGCGATCATGAGGCGGGTGATCCGCCCCGTCGCGCACGAGGAGAGGTAGTGCACATCGCCCCCCGAAGCGTCGCCCATGTGCGGCCGGGCGATGACCCACGCGTCCAAGCCCGGCATCGTCACCCCGTTGTCGACGGCTTGATTACCGCCCCAGACCTCCATGCACTGCAGGTGGACCGGCTGCCGGGCGGGCGGTGAAGCGGGCGAACTGGAAGCGGTGGAGGACGTCATGCCGTTCCTTCGATGCCGAAACCCGCCGGATGTCACTCCGGACGTCACGGCGGACGTTATTTGGCCGGGGTCAGGACCACCGCATCAAGACCGAAGAACGTCCCCGGACGCTGGGCGGCCGCGTTCTTGCCGACCAGCGTGCCACGGAGAAGGATGAAGCCGTCCTTACTTTCGGCGACGCCGAGCTCGATGGGGCCCGTGGGGCCGATCACCATCTCGCCGCCCGAATAGAAGTCGACCGGCTTGCCCACATCGGTCCCGTTGAGGGCGAACTGGACGGTCGCGTAGTCCCAGGAGCGGGTGGCGTGAAGCACGACGGTGTGCTTGCCCGCAGGCGCGGGGACCTTGAGCTCGATGAACTCGCCGACGGCGGTGCCGCGGCACCAGAGGTGGGCGTTGTTGCTCCAGCGGCTGACGCCAAATCGGTCGAGGGGCTGCTCGCTGACGGTGAGACTGCCGGATTTCTCGGAGACGGTGAGCGTTTCGCACTCGATCGCGCCCGGCATGGTGAAGACGGGCGGGAGGGGCGGCGGCTGGGGCACGGGGGCTTTCGTGCCGGCTTCGTCGGGGGTTCGGTTGGTCGTAAAGCCGGGGCGGGCGTAGAAGTAGGAGGTGGTCGCGTAGGCGACCTCGCACTTGATCCAGTGCCAGACCTCGATGTTCATGTCGAGGCCGGAGTTGAACGGGATCGCGTCCAGAGCACGGACGCGGGTGACGCAGGAGTAGCCGTAGTTGCTACGGCCGTTACCGTCGCAGCGGACCTGGGAGACGAACGGCGTGTTGAAGATACGGGAGTCGCACCAGCCGTACCCGTAGTAGTCCTCGGTGCCGGTGCCGAAGTGCGAGGGGAACTTCTCGCCGTCGACGTAGATCTTCTCATCGCCCTCGCCCCACCAATCCAGCACGGGGTTCATGATCGCGAGGTTGTCGCCGACGTAGACGCCCTTGCCCGCGATCGTGACATAGTTCCAGTCGAGCGCGCCGGCCGCTTTGACGGTCGGGATGCCGTTCTGCGTGCGCCAGACGGCGGCGAAGTGCATGGAACGGTCGTCGAAGCGCCAGGGGGCGAGGCTCGCGGTCGCGCCGAGTTTGATCGGCTCATCGCCGAGATTTTTGAAGGTGATGCTCGCGGCCTTCGCGAAGGGCATGACGAATCGGCTCGTCATCAGCCCTTCCTTGGTGACCGAGCGGTACCGGTCGGTGTAGACGTTGAGGCCGACGCCGGACCCGAAGAAGTCCGCCAGCGGGCACCAGATGGTCTGCTGCCCGTCAAACTCGCCGATGATGACCGTCGAACGCAGCGCCTGCTCGATGTTCTTCGCATCCACAAGCACGGCGAGGCCGTCGATCGCTTGGCCCGGGCTTCCCGCGGCGGAAAACGTCAGTGTCTGCGTAGACCCCGGCGCGATCTCGGTCGGGTCCGCGGGCGCGATCGGAGCGGTGGACTTGCCCAAGAGCGCATCCCGCGTGAGCGCAAGCGTATCCGCGTGATCGCGGAGGATGCTCGCGGAGAGCGTTTCGACTTTGGTGCTCGCGTCGTACGTCCGGTAGTTGATGTGGTAGTAGATCGGACCTTCATCGGTCGTCACCTTGCAGGAGGTCTGGTACGGGATGGGGAGGTAGAGGTTCCAGCCGCGCGAACGCGAGGTGGCGATCGGTTCCTCGATCTTGACGCGTCCGATCGCGGACTTGCCTTCGAGAAGCTCCTGCATGCGCGTCTCGATCACCGGCTTGGGGTCGCCGTCGAGGTAGATGCGGAGCGTGCCCTTCGGGTTGGGAGTCCAGATCCGGACGATCGCGCCCGGGCCGTTCATCTCCGCCATCACGTTCTCGGTGCGGCCCTGCGTCTGCTCGCTGCGGAGGTACTGGCCCTGGTCGTCGTTCGCGAACCACGTCGCCGGATTGTCCTTGGACGTCGAAGCCCGGTCGTAGCTTGAGAACTGCTTGCACGTGTACGCGGGGATCGGGAATCGCGCGACCGCGCCGCGATCGGTCATCTCGGTGAGGAGGGATTCGAGCGTCACCTGGGCCCGTGCGGTAACCGAAACCAGAGCGGGAACGGCCAGGACGGCCAGCGCCACAAACCGATGGAAAGCGTTCATGATCCTGAGCGTATCGGATTCAGTCCGGATCGGCTTTGCCCGGGCCGGAGGCTTTGCCCGAGCCGGGGGCTTTGGCAGAGCCGGAGGCTTTGGGAGGGCACGGCCGGTCGAACGGGATGAGTTCGGGGGGGAGATCCTGCAGGCCGCGGCGACGGGCTTTGTCGATGGCGTATTTCAGCGACCGGTGCATCCGCCGCCGGACGGAGTCGGTGATGTTGAGGCCGAGGCGCTCCATTTCGCGGATCGCGAACGCCCACGCGTGATACTCCTCCAAGCACCGCGGCTTGTACACGTTGAACCCGATCGCGTGGTGACCCACCTCGTGGAGGAAGATCGCCGCCGACATCGGCCCTGTGGGCCGGGGCGATTCAAGCGTCCGGACGATCGACCCATCCCTGAAGGTGGTGAGGCGAGCGATTCCGGAGGAGTTCTTCCGCCACTTGCGGACCTTGATGCCGTACGCCGCGAGCATCGACCGCGTCATCGCGTCGTAGCGTTCCTGCGCCGGTGAGCGGCGCGGCTGCGTTTCTTCCTTCGGCTTGCGGCGGGGCTTCTCGGCCGTTTGGCGGACCGGCGCGACCGGGCTTGGCCGGGCCGGGGTCGCCGGCTTCCTCAGCAGGTTCGCGATCGGTGCCAGCATGTCCCAAAGCGTCGTCACGCGGTCGTCGCTCCTGCCGGTCCGCTTGCCGTGCCCGGCGGCGGCCCGAGCACTTCTTGGGAACGCACCTGATGCCCGTTCGCGAAATCCCGCCAAAGCATGACCCGCTTACCCGCTGGCTGGACCTCAAGCAGTTGCAACTGTCCCTCGCCGCACGCGACAAGCCCATGCCCGACATCGACAATCGCTCCCGGCGTGCCGCCCGAGCCCCCGACCGACCCCGCTCGAAGTATCTTGAGCGGCTGGCTTCGGAAGCCGACCGTCACACCCGGCCACGGCGACAAGCCATTCACCTTGCGGCGACACTCCTCGGCGGATGCGGCAAAGTCGAGCACCGCCATCGCGCGGTTCAGCTTGGGAGCCCGCGTCTTCAGCGATTCATCCTGCGCCCCCCCGGTCGCCGTGCCCCGCCCGATCGCTTCCACCACGCCAAGCACAAGCTCAGGCCCATCGCCCGAAAGCAGATCGTGAAGCTCACCCGCCGTCTGTGTCGGCAGGATCGGCCGCCGCGAAGTCGCGTAGACCAACCCCGCATCCATCCGCGCCGCGATCGAGATCACGCTGTTGCCCGTCGTCGTGTC
>JBIKTT010000324.1:0-3854 GCA_044347925.1 Phycisphaerales bacterium | reverse complement strand
CCCGCATCGGAAGCCAGATGTTGTCGCCGCTGGGAAGCACCGGCGTGCGGAACCACCGAGCGGCACCGTCAGAGAACAGAACGTGCTGGCCGGAGCCGTCATGGCTCGCGGAATTCTCATCCGGACGAATCGCCTGGTGCACCACCGCCCTGCGAACGACCGGGGAGCGATCGGCGAGAACGACACGCGGCGTCGCTCCGTCCCACACCGGGCGGTGCTCGCCGAACATGATCTGGTAGCTGTAAGAGACCTCCTTGAGGGAGGACCAGTCCACCGCACCCGGCTCGCACGACGCCGACCGGCACGCATCCGCGTTGCCCGGGCACGCCAGCGACTTCAGCGGCGTGTAGTTCGTGCGGGCGAGCGTGAACAGGTTCGCGGAGTTGGAGACCGGCTTGTCGCGTTGAACGTCCCACCACGGACGTCCGCCCATCGAAGCCGCCGCCATCGGCAGCTTGCCGTCAAAGTCGTTGGTGTACTGCCCCATCGCGTTCGCGATCCCACCCAAGCCGGCCAAGCACGAGGCGCGGCGTGCGTAGTGCGACGTCGCGCCGGCAAGGGTCCAGATCACGCTCGTCGCAACCATCAGAACCGCCGCCGCGGAGAGCACATCGCGCCAGCGGGCCATCCCCGGCAGGACCAGCGAGGGCCGCTCGGGACGGATCTTCATCCGGCTGTCACGCTCCGCGTCGATCGACCCGACCTTCGCCATCACCGCGTCAACGAGCACCGACGAAGCCGCGCGGGACCCGCCGACGTTCCGAAGAAGATCGCCGACCTCACCAAGCTTCCTGGCCCGATCGCCCAAGGCACCCGACACGCCCGCAGCGTCGAACTCGCCCGCCACCATGGCGTCCATGGCTTCCACGTCCGCGTCGGTGAGTTGGAGGGGTTGCACCGATCCGGGGCCGGACTCGCGCCGTGTGCGCACGACGCGGGCCATCGTGACATCGACGAGAAGGCTCTTGTCCGAAGAGGCCGCGGGAGCTGATTCAAGAGAACTGAGGAGCTTGAGAATCCGCTGCGACCGGGCTCGATTGTGGTCCGGAACCGCCGCGGGGTCAAAGCCGGCGGCGAAGAGTGCTTCCAGAGCGGCCGCGTCCTCGGCGGAAAGATCCGCAGATCCGGCCTGGAACGGTTGGTTTGGATCGGCGTCAAACATCATGCCATCCCGTCCTTCACGCTTCGAAAAACCTCGGGTACCGACCGACCTCAGGGCTGCTTGGGAGCTTTCGGCTCCGTCAGCTCCTTCCAACGTGCTGCAAACCCCGCCACCGCCGAGTGAAGCCTGGATTTCACCGTTCCCAGCGGAATCCGAAGATCTTCCGCCACTTGGGCGTAACTCAGCCGCTGGAAGTACGCCAGCAGCAGAATCTCCCGAAGCGGCGGCGAGAGCGAGTCCAGCGCTCTCTGCACCGTCCGATCACGTTCCTCGGCCGTCATCCGTTCCGACGGCCCGTCGATGTCAATCTCCATGAGGTCCACATAGGAGGAGTTCCGGCCACCCCCGCCGCTGCCGCCAGCGACCGGTGCGTGGATGTCGACCTCATGACGACGATTCTTCTTACGGAGCCAGTCGCGGCCTTTGTTCGCCGCGATCGTAAAAACCCATGGCCGAAATCGCCGGGTCCGATCAAAAGTCCCCGCCGATTGATGCACCTGGATGAATGCGTCCTGAAACACGTCCTCCGCCCCCTGCCGATCGCCCAAAAGGCGGGTCAGGAACCGCAGCAGGTCGTCGTGGTACCGCTCCACGAGCGTTCGGAAAGCGTTCAGATCGCCTCCGAGGTACTGGTCAAACAGGGCTTCGTCGCTCAGTTCGCTCACGCTCTTGGATTCCTCGTGACTTCTTCGCGGCCCAGAACCAGACCGACGGCCCGCGAGAACGATACCCCGGGCCGGCCGCCGAACCGGGCGGCCCCGTCCGCCCGGAGCGCGGGGGCGTGAACCGCTTCGTACGCCTCAAAGGCCGCGCGGGTCGGGAATGTGTACCGGGATTCCACTCGAATCGGCGCACCACCCTCCGCCAAAGCCGCCGGATCGGGTCCGATCACCTCCGCCGAGCTCGCCCCACCCCGGAGAACCGCTTGGATATGGCCCGCCAGCAGCCACGCCGTGTACTCCGCGAGCGTGCGCTCGTCGGGGAGGGTGGCGACCACCGTGTACGCCAGCGGGAGGCTCGGCATCCCAGAAGGATACCTTGTTCGGACGCCGGGTGGGTTCGGCGAGAAGGTTGGCGGTGAAATGCCGATGCTTGTGGTGCGTTAGACAGGTGGAACGATCGCGGAGCAGTCATTGGCCGAACGACAGACGGTCCATCCCGAGCCCGACCCCGACCTTCCCGGCATTCTTGCGCGGGCGGCGGCGGGCGATGAGTCCGCCTGGAGGAAGCTGATCGATCTCTTCTCCCGCCGGGTCTTTGCCCTTGCCAAAAGCCGGTGCAGGGACACCGGCCTGGCCGAGGAGATCACGCAGTCGGTCTTCGCCACGGTGGCTTCCAAGCTGCCGACGGGCGAGTACGCGGAGCAGGGGAAGTTTGAATCGTGGATTTTCCGGGTCACGATGAACCGGCTTCGGGATGAGATGCGACGGGTTCGGCGGCACGCGTCGCCGACGGATCCGGAGGGTTTTGCTTCGATGCCGGCGGCGGACGGCCCCAGCCCGAGGGAGCTTTCCCCCGAACTGGTCCGGCTTCGGGACGCGATGGACGGTCTGGCCCCGGCGGACCGGGAAATCGTGGAACTCCGGCATCACGGAGGGCTCTCATTCAAGCAGCTCTCCGAACTGCTGAACGAACCGCTTGGTACGCTACTGGCGCGACATCACAGGGCGCTGAAGAAACTGCAGAGCATTCTGTCGGCATCGCAGGACGCCGAGACACCACTGGCCTGAGAGAAAGACGAACGACCCACTGACGGGTGAACCATGACCAACCACGGCAACCATCACGAGAACGACGCGCTCCCGCCCGAACTGGCCGCGCTGGCAAGCGACCTGGACCGGCTCGCCGCCCATGACGCGGGCTCGGCGGACGCTTCGCTCGCCGACCGGATCTTCATGAAGACGCGGTCCGCGGTCCTTCACGAGGGCATGACCCCCGCCGTGCGCAAGGTCAACGACGACATGGCCGCGATGGGCGCCCACGAGCGGCGTTCGGCCGGCGCCGGCCTTGAGCAGCGTGTCTTTGACGCCACGGTCCACCACCTCCGCGAGCCCGAAACACCGGCCGTCATCGCCACCATCGGCATGCACCGCTGGCTCAGCCGCGTTGCGGTCGCCGCCGGCCTGGCCATCGCGGCCGCGGGCGTCTGGATGGTCATGAACAACCAGACCGGCCCCACGACCGGCGGGAACCAGCCGATCGCCACGGACACGACCTCGGGCACGAACCCAGCGCCGGTCGTCGCCATCGATTCGGACCCGAAAGACCCCATCAAGTCCAACACCACCGAGCTTGAAGCCGTTCTCGCAAGCTCGGAAGCCGAAGATTCCTTCGTCGCCCTCTTCGCCATCGGCGACGACCTGCGGTCGGACATCAAAGCCGTCGCGACCGAAGCCGAACGCGTCGAGAAAGCCCTCGGCGGAGAACTGAGCACGGGAGGCTGATATGCGGATCCGGAGTCATCTCATCTCGTGCGGAACCGGCGTGGTCGCCGGCGTCCTCCTTGTCGCCGGCCTCGCGATGCAGCCCGAGCGCGGCCCCGCTTCGCCCGATCGCCCCGGCAGCCGCCAGCCTGACCGTCGCCCGGATCAGCGTCCGCAGCGCCCCGGTGATCGCGAACGTCCCGAGCAGGGACCGCCGTGGGGCCCGGAAGCCGGCCCCGCCGGTGAAGGCCCCGACGGCCGTCCCCCCT
>JBIKTT010000323.1:0-3860 GCA_044347925.1 Phycisphaerales bacterium | reverse complement strand
GCTCGTCGCCGCATGCGTCGCCGAAGGAGCCGGCGTCACCGCTTGCCGCTGCGTCAACGTCACAAAGCCGGCCGCGCTGCCGCAGTTCAGGCCCGCGTCCGGCCGCACGTCCACTTCGAGGAACCTCGCGGCCGTGAACGCCGGTCCAAAGTCCAGCGCGACCGTGAACCGGCCGCCCACGACGGTCACGTTGTCCGCGCAGAGCGTGGTCCCGACCTGAAGCCCGCCGCTCGCGGCGTCGTACAGCCGAAACCGAAGGTCGTAAAGCCCCGCCGCCGGGCTCCCGCTGCTCCGAAGCTCACCCTGGTATGTGAAAGCCGTCTGCGCCGACGCGGCCGGCACAAGCAATGCAATCCCAAGCAAACTCGTCCACACACGACGCATACATCCTCCACGCTTGCTCTGCGGCCGATGAACCGGGCCTGCCCTCGAACACCGGACGTAAGCGGCGGGAACGGGCGGCTTCCCGGCCTGCTTGCCGCTTCCGCGGCGATCGATCAGTACGAGAAATTGGCGTTGGGGTCCGCCGAGCCCGGAGCCGTGCCGCCGGAGAACCCTGTGAACGCCCCGGCGTTGTTGCCGACGACGACCAGGATCACGTTGTTGGCCGAGATGACCCAGTTGTTGACAACGCTGCCCGTCACGGTGTTGCGGGCGATGAAGTTGCTCGTGCCCGTGACCTCGATGCCCCGCTCGTTGGACGCGCAGTTGTTCTCCTCGATGCGGTTGTCGACGCCGATGGCGCGGATCCCGGCTCCAATCCCGGCGTCACCGTTGAACGAGCATGTGTTCCGCGAGACGGTCGCCCCGTTGCCGACACGGATGCCGTCGCCGACGTTCTCGACCGAGGAGCATTCCGTGATGAGCGAGTACCCGCTGGACGAAGAGCGAATGCCCGCCCCGCTGTTGCCCCGCGCCTCGCAGTTCCTGACCACGCCTGAGGCCGACAGGACGATCCCGTCGAGCGTGTTGGACCGGGCGATGCACGACTCGATCACACCGCTGCCGGTGCCGCTGACCGAGATCCCGCTTCCGCCGTTGCTGAAGGCGGTGCACTCGCGCACCATACCTTCGTTTCCAAGGCGGATACCCCCCCCCGTGTTGTCCGACGCGTTGACGCCCGAGACCCGACTCTGCCCGCCGAGCGTCAGATCGATCCCATCGCTCCACCCGGTGATGAACCCGTTCTGGATCGTGATGCCGATGGCCCCAAACGGCGACGCGATGCCGTCGAGCGAGCCGGTGACGCCCTGCATCGTGAACCCGCGGAGGTCGATCGTGACGTTGCTCGCGGCGATCTCGATGCCGCTCTTGCCGGAGACGCCGGCGAGGTTCCCCGTCAGGTAGTACGACCCCGACTGCGTGATCTTGAAGACGCTATCGGCGTCGCCGGGGGTGTTGGCCGCGCTCAAGGCGATCCTGGGCTCGACATCGGTCATGGTCTTGAACGTGGGCGCAACCGGCCCCGCGGGCGGATCAAGCGGACCGGCTCCGACGGTCCCCGTCCAAAGCAGCACCACCGCCACCGCCCCGGCGCTGAACCCCCCGGCCAGAAATCCTGCCGCCCCCACCGACCACCCGCGCTTCGTGAAACCCATAGCGAACGCTCCTCCAAAGCGGACCCGACCGGGGGAGGCGAAAGCCCTCCCGGCACGCCCGCGTGTTCGAGAGAGATGCTACCAGACCGGGGGGTGATTGCAAAGAAAGAAGCGGCGGAAGGCCTCCCCCCCGCCGCTCCAAAGCCTTTAGGCCGCGAGCCCGAGCGTGTTCGCGGACGAAGAGACGGTCAGCGTCGCCCCGCCCACGCCGATTCCTCTCCTCCCCCGCCCCCGGCGGGGGAGGTGCCGAGTCTTCGAGGCGGAGGGGGATTTCGTTGGTCCGAAAGCTCACGCTTCCGAGTCGCCCCGGCTGGGCTTGGTGCGCTCGTCCGCCTCGTCCGGCGGAGGCGGAGGACGCGTGTGGAGCTTCGCGACCCGCTCATGACATCGGCGAGAAATCGCCGAGAGCACGCCGAAGAGATTCTCGAACACATCGCGGGCCGTCACGCGGAGAACACCGATGTTCCGCGCCGTCATCCACTGATCACGCGCGTCGTCGAGGTCCTTTCGTTCTCCGTGATGTGTCGATCCGTCGATCTCGACGACAAGCATCGCTTCGTGGCAATAGAAGTCCGCGATCCATGGACCCATCGGATGCTGCTTGCGAAACTTGAACCCGTGCAGTTGTTCGCGTCGGAGCTTTGACCACAAGACCCGCTCGGGCGGCGAGAGTTCCGCGCGAAGTTCCTTCGCGTGCGCGCGTGCTCGTTCCGTGGGCCGGATCGTCGGGCGCAGCGAACCCTGATGCTCATCGACTGGCACGCGGTACATCTGCAACAGCGTACCAGCCCCGACACGGAGCCATCAACGTCGCCGCTGACCCCGCATGGAATCTGGCCGAGCGTCGCAACGTCGAAGGTGGAGAGGTGGGCTCGGGGGCTCTGCGATCATCGCAGAGCCCCCTCCGCCTCGAAGACTCGGCACCTCCCCCGGCGGGGCCGGGGGAGGCGAAAGGCAGTTACTTCCTCCACCAGAACTTGCCGCCGAAGACCGCGTTCTTGCCGAGGTCTTCGCTGATGCGGAGGAGCTGGTTGTACTTCGCGTTGCGGTCGCTGCGGCAGGGGGCGCCGGTCTTGATCTGGCCGCAGTTGGTCGCGACCGCGAGGTCCGCGATCGTCGCGTCCTCCGTCTCGCCCGAGCGGTGCGACATGATCGCCCCGTAGCGGGACGTCAGCGCGAGGTTCACCGTGTCGAAGGTTTCGCTGAGCGTACCGATCTGGTTCACCTTCACGAGCACCGCGTTGCCGCAGCCCGTGTCGATCCCCTTCTGCAGGAACTTCTTGTTGGTGACGAAGAGGTCATCGCCCACGATCTGGACCTTCTGGCCGAGCTTGGCCGTGAGCTTCTTCCAGCCGTCCCAGTCGTTCTCGGCGAGGCCGTCCTCGATCGAGCGGATCGGGTACTTGTTGCACCAGTCGGCCCACATGTCGATCATCTGGTCGCTCGACACGACCTGCTTGGTCGACTTGAACATCTTGTAGCCGGTCTTGCTCTCGGCGGCGGCTTCGTTCCAGCACTCGCTGGTCGCGGGGTCGAGGGCGACAAAGATCTGCTCGCCCCACTTGTAGCCGGACTTCTTGACGGCTTTCTCGATGATCTGGAGGGCTTCCTCGTTGCTCTTGAGGTTGGGGGCGAACCCGCCCTCATCGCCGACCGCCGTGCTCATGTGGTCGTCGTGCAGGACCTTCTTGAGAGCGTGGTAGATCTCAACGCCCGCCCGCATGGCTTCCTCGAAGGTCTCCATGCCCCACGGCTGGACCATGAACTCCTGGAAGTCGACGGTGTTGTCGGCGTGCTTGCCGCCGTTCAGGATGTTGAACATGGGAACCGGGAGGACCTTGGCTTTAGGCCCGCCGAGGTAGCGGTAAAGCGGGAGACCGGCGGCTTCGGCGGCGGCTTTCGCGGCGGCCATCGAGACCGCGAGGATCGCGTTCGCGCCCAGCGAAGACTTGTTCGGCGTGCCGTCGAGGGCGAGCAGCTTGGCGTCAAGCTCCTCCTGCTTGCTGGCGTCGAACCCGAGGATCTCGGGGGCGATGCGTTTGTTCACGTTCGCGACGGCTTTGAGCACGCCCTTGCCGACGTAGACGGATTTGTCGCCGTCGCGGAGCTCGCACGCTTCGTGCTCGCCCGTGGAGGCCCCCGACGGGACCGCGGCCCGACCGATGAACCCCGAGTCGAGCGTGACATCGACCTCGACGGTCGGGTTGCCGCGGGAATCAAGGACCTGACGGGCGTGCGTGTGGACGATGTCGAAAGCCATGG
>JBIKTT010000322.1:0-3874 GCA_044347925.1 Phycisphaerales bacterium | reverse complement strand
GGCGGTCGCGGCGGCGGAAGCGATCCGCGCGCGGGTCCCCCGGGCCGATCCTCTGCGGTACCTTCCCGACGTTCACCCCCTCCGGATCCCCAGGCACATCGCTGTGATCATGGACGGCAACGGCCGCTGGGCGAAAGCACGCGGGTTTGACCGCACGTTCGGCCACCGCAACGGGGCCCGCGTCGTGCGGGAGACGCTCGAGGAGTGCGTCCGCGTGGGCGTCGAGGTGCTGACGCTTTATTCCTTCAGCCAGGAGAACTGGAAGCGTCCCGCGGACGAGGTTGCGGCGCTGATGATGCTCTGCGAGACGTACCTGGCGGGGGAACGCGACCACATGGTCCGCGAGGGGATCCGGTTTCGGATGATCGGCGATCGCGAGGGGCTTCCGGCGTCCGTCCGCGAAGCGATCGAGCAGACGGAACGGGCGACCGCCCGCTCGGACGGCACCATGCTCGTGCTGGCGCTCAATTACGGCAGTCGGTCGGAGATCACCCGTGCCGCCCGGACGCTGGCCGAGCGGGTCCAAGCGGGGACGCTCCGCCCGGACCAGATCACGCCGGAACTGCTGGATTCGGCGCTGGACACGGCGGGGATGCCCGACCCGGACCTGCTGATCCGGACGGCGGGGGAGATGCGGGTGTCGAACTACCTGCTTTGGCAGATCAGCTACGCCGAGTTTCACGTGACGCAGACACTCTGGCCGGATTTCGGTCCTTCGGACCTTCACGCGGCGATCCGCGACTATGCGGGGCGGAACCGGAAGTTCGGCGGGCTCTGAGGGCGGCGGAACGCTCGCCAGCCGAGTCCGGTATGATGCCGCCCGATGCGACACTACGACCTTTGCGTCATCGGAAGCGGCCCCGCCGGGCAGCGGGCCGCGATCCAGGCTTCCAAACTCGGCAAGTCCGTCTGCGTCGTTGAACGACGGGAGGTCGTCGGCGGCGTCGCGATGCCCACCGTCACCGACTTCTTCTCCGCTCGCAACGCCCTCTTCACAAGCCTCCTGGGCTCCTGCCAGGAGGTGATCAAAGCCGAGGTCGAGCTCGTCCGGGGCCACTTTGACCGAAACGGCGTCGACATCGTCACTGGCGTGGGCCAGTTCCGCGACTCGCACACGATCGACGCCATCGGCGAGAACGCCACCACCACCCTCACCGCCGACTTCGTCATGATTGGCGTGGGCACCAACCCGTCCAAGCCCGGCAGCATGCCCTTTGACGGCAAGACCGTCATCTCCAGCGATGAGATCCTCAAGCTGCCGTACCTGCCCAAGAGCATGATCGTCGTCGGCGGCGGCGTCATCGGCACCGAGTACGCTTCGATGCTCCAGGCGCTGGGCGTCAAGGTCACGCTGATCGAGGGCCGCACGCGGCTCCTTGATTTCGTCGATTCCGAGATCGTCGAAGCCCTCCAGTACCACCTCCGGAGCAACGGCGCGACCCTCCGCATGGGCGAGAAGGTCGTCACCGTCCGTCTCGTTGAGCCTCTGTCGGGTGTCCGCACGCCCAGCGGCTCGCAGGTCGAAGCCGTGCTCGAATCCGGGAAAGCCATCCGGGCCGACTGCCTCCTCTACGCGGTCGGGCGGCAAGGCGCGACCGACGGCTTGAACCTCGGCGCCGCCGGACTCGCCGTCGACAACCGCGGCCGCATCAAGGTGAACCAGTTCTACCAGACCGACGTGCCGCACATCTACGCCGCGGGCGACGTCATCGGCTTCCCCGCTCTCGCGAGCACCAGCCTCGAGCAGGGCCGCCAAGCCGCGTGCCACATGTTCAAGCATCCGTTCGAGCGCGTCGAGGAAACGCTCCCCTACGGCATCTATTCCATCCCCGAAATCTCGATGGTCGGCTGGACCGAGGAACGCCTCACCGCCGAAGGGGTCCCCTACGAGTCCGGCATCGCGCACTACCGCGAGATCGCCCGCGGCCAGCTCCTCGGCGATGAGATCGGCATGCTCAAGCTCCTGATCCATCAGGACAGCCACGTCATCCTCGGCGTCCACATCATCGGCACCGGCGCGACCGAGCTCGTCCACATCGGTCAGAGCGCGATCGCTTTCAAAGCCACGGTCGAGCACTTCGTCAACACCGTCTTCAACTACCCCACGCTCGCCGAGTGCTACAAGACCGCAGCGTTCAACGCACTCAACAAGCTCCGCGCGGTCTGAACGGTGGTGGTCGGCGTGACCGCGCGAAGCCCTCACGCCAAGGAGGCCAGTCGCTCCCTGAGCAGCCTCTGCAGCGACGCCGCGACCTCTCGCTTGACCTCGTCCATCGTCGGGCACCGATCGCCGAGCAGAGCTTTCAAGCTCGTCACCGGCCGCGAAAGGCCGCACGGCACGATCAACCCGAAGTGCTTCATGTCCGGATCGACGTTGAGGCCCAGGCCGTGCATCGACACCCATCGCCGGACCCGCACGCCGAAAGCACAAAGCTTGGCCGCGCCCGGCGTCTGCCCCGATCCTTCGCCCACCCAGACCCCCGTCGCCGTCGCGTCGCGCTCGCCCACGATCCCCCAGCGGGCCGCCGCGTCGATCACCGACTGCTCCAAAAGCCGCATGTACTCGTGCAAGCCGAGCTTGAGCAGGTTCAGGTCCAGAATCGCGTACCCGACAAGCTGGCCCGGCCCGTGGTACGTCACATCCCCGCCCCGGTCCGTCTCGCGGACCTCAACCCCCATCCGGGCGAAGAGTTCCGGTGTTCCGACCACGTTGCCAGCGGCCGTCACGCGACGGCTGACAGTCACGACGGGGTCGTGCTCGAGCAGGAACAGGGTGCCGACCCGCGGCCGGCCTGCTTCGCGGTCGGCGAGCACGGCGGCCGCTTCGGCTTCCTGCCGCTCGTACGCGGCGGCGTAGCCGATCCTGCCAAGATCCATGACGCGGAGCGTGTCATCCACGACCGATGGTAGTGGGGCGGCGGCGGCGTTCCGGGCGCTCCGAGCCCGCAATAATGCCCCCATGCCCATGATCCACCCCTCGGCCGTGATTGACTCCAAAGCCGAGCTTGCGTCAGATGTCGAGATCGGCCCGTTCTGCTGCGTCGAAGGCCCGGTGAAGCTGGCTTCCGGCGTGCGGCTGGTGTCGCACGTCCACCTGAACGGCCCGCTCGAAATCGGTCAGGGCACCGTGCTCTATCCCCATGTGACGCTGGGCCAGCTTCCGCAGGACTTCAAGTTCTCCCGCGGCATGCCCACCGCGGGTGTCAAGGTCGGCTCGGGGTGCATTCTTCGCGAGGGCGTCACGCTCCACGCCGCGACCAAGCCTGACATCCCGACCTCCGTCGGTGACCGCGTCCTGATGATGGTGAACTCGCACGCCGGCCACGATGCCAAGATCGGGAGCGATGTCATCCTCGCCAACGGGGCCCTCCTCGGCGGGCACGCCAGCGTCGGCGACAAAGCCAATATCTCCGGCAACGTCGCGATCCACCAGTTCAACCGCGTCGGCCGCTTGGCGTTCGTCTCGGGCGGGTCGGCGGTGTCGACCGACGTCCCGCCGTTCTGCGTCGCCTGGGGCCGCAACCGCTTGCACGCGGTGAACCTCGTCGGCATGCGCCGCAACGGTTTCCCGCGCGAGCACATCCAGAAGGTCCTGTGGGCGTTCATCAAGGTCTTCCGCGCCAGCTTGCCGCGGCCCGAGATGCTTCAGATCCTCGACGAGATGGGGCAGGACTGCCCGCCGGTCGCCGAGATGGCCCAGTTCGTCCGCGAAGCCAAGAAGCCGATCTGCGCCGGCCTCGGCCGTCCCAGCCGCGACCTCATCGCCCTTTGGCGTGCGGTCAAGTCCGGTAAACTCGGAGCGCCGGCCGAAGACGAGCCGCTCGCCTGATTCTTTCGGTGGATTTGCTTTGCGTCGGGCCCGATCCCACATAAC
>JBIKTT010000320.1:0-3917 GCA_044347925.1 Phycisphaerales bacterium | reverse complement strand
CGCGCGGCTGAGCGGCAAGCCGAGCCGCACCTTGAACCGGTCGAGCGCGAGGATGTACCCCTCGCGCTGGCTCGCGAGCGAGCTGGTCGCGGTGAGCACCTGGTTCTCCGCGATCGCCCGCTCGAACTCCCGGATCCGCCCGGCTTCCACGCGGGCCCGCGTCCCGTCGGCGAACTTCTTGAGGCTCGTGAGCTGCCGCTCCTGGTTGACGATCTGGGCCTGAAGCTGGAGCAGCGAGAAGTAGTCGGACGCGATCGAGACCAGGAACTGCCGCCGGAAACGCTCGAACTCGCGGGCTTCGTAGACCAGCGAGCGTTCCGCCTGAATCAGCGACTCCTCCGCCACCGAGCCGAACCCGCGCAGAAGCGGGAGCGAAACGCCAAGCCCGACCTCCGAACCCTGCACGTACCGCCCCGTCGCCCGCTGCCGCAGGTTCTCCGTCCAGTTCGTCACCCACCGCGCCTCCACCTCGCCGCCGAAGGGAAGCCGCTTGGTCGCGCGAAGCGTGTTGACGATCGTCGCCGCGTGCTCGAACCGGCCTTCGACGCCGCTGCCGCCGATCCCGAACGTCGTGTCGTTGAAGAGGCGGGGCGACCACTGGTGCCGCTCGATCAAGAGCGAGATCGCCGCGATGAGGTAATCCTCTTCCCGCGTCAGATACTCACGGGCGGACACCTGCGACATCTTGAAAACGCCGTCGAGGTCGAGCTGGATCGCCGGCTCCGCCGCAGCTCCGCCGCTCTTGCCCAGCGACTCCTCGCCGAACGCGGCCAAACGAGCTTCGACATCCCGCGACTCCGCCGCCGGCGTGATGCGGATCTCTTCCGGCCGTGGGTTGACGGTCGTGAGCGTTTTACTCGTTCCCGTGCCGCTGGCGATCCCCCGGTCCCCGCCGGTCGGCTTGGGCGGCCGCGCCCCGTTGATGTCGATCGTGCGAAGCCCCGCCAGCTCGGCGACCTCCTGATCCATCCGCTCGACGGAAGGGGAGCAGCCGCCACACACCAAACACAACCCAATCACAACCAAGCCAGGTTTCAACCCTCGACAGAAAATCGGGTCCGGAAAGGAGAAAACGTCTCGTGTTTGGTCGGGTGTCATGCGCACCGCGAGTCTACCACCCCACGGGAACCCGGTGGCACGATTGCGTTTCTGGAAATGCGGTCCTATCGTTGCACCTTGGCCCGAGCGAGCCGCACAATCCTTTCATCTTGCGTTCATTTTCCGTACATGATACGAACGCATAAGACCACGCGAGTCAATCTGTTCTGAACGAGGGTGTCCGGGAGATGGGTTCGGGGGCTCTGGAGGTGGGGTCCGGAGGTGGGCTCTGGAGGGATGGGGGGGAATCATGGAGTGTCGATGCCGACAGTGACATACGACGGTCGCAGTTTCATGCTCGATGGGCGCCGCATCTGGGTCGTCTCGGGCACCGTCCCCATGCCGCGGCTCTCGCGCGATGTCTGGGCCGAACGCATCCACGCCGCCAAGCAAGCCGGCCTCAACACCATCGAGACGCCCATCTTCTGGAACCGGCATGAGCCCCGCGCCGGCCGTCTGGACTTCACCGGCGAGAACGACGTCCGCCACTTCGTCAAGCTCGTGCAGGCCGCCGGGATGTACGCCGTCCTGCGCGTCGGCCCGTTTGTCGGCTCATCGTGGGACCTGGGCGGCCTTCCCGCCTGGGTGCTTGATCTCAAGGAAGTCAAGCTCCGCGCCGGAGGGCCCGCGTTCCTCGACGCGTGCTCACGATACATGGGTGCCCTCGTCGAACAGGTCCGCGACCTCCAGGTTTCCAGCGCCGGCAAGGGCGGCCCCCTTCTCGCCGTGCAGTGCGAAGCCGACTGGTCCTGCGGCGATGAGGACGTCGCCGACCACTACCTCCGCGAACTCAACCGCTTCCTCCGCGAGAGCGGCCTGACCATCCCGATCCTCAACAGCAACAACCTCTGGCAGTCCGTCGAAGGGCAGATCGACGGCTGGGCGGGCCGCGACGAGATGCTCCCGACCATGCGGCAGCTTTCGTGCGTCCGCGGCGATCAGCCGCGCTTCGTGACGAGCTTCCCCGTCGGCGAGCAGTCCGTCTGGGGCCAGGCTCCCGACAGCCCGCTCGAGCCGTGGCTCGCGCAGCGTCGCTTGGCCGAGATCCTCGCCGGCGGCGGTCAGTTCAACATCGACCCCTTCGCCGGCGGGACAAACACGGGCTTCTGGGGCGGCCGCTTGCCCGAGGGAGACTCCGTCTTCGCGTGCACGTCCGCGGATCAGGACGCTCCCATCGGCGAATCCGGCTCGCGCGGTCCCGCGTGGGCCATGGTCCGCCGCATCGCCGCCTTCGCGACGCGTTTCGGCAAGACCTTCGCCGGCCTCGACCCCGGCTACCAGCCCATCGCTCTCCACCCGGGCTCAGGCAAGAACAAAGCCAGCACCAAGAAGCACACCGAAGCCGCCCACGGCGAGCACGCCGTCGTGCACACGATGGGCCCGCAGGGCGCGGTCGTCTTCGTCTTCGGCAACGAGCCCTCGCCCGAAGCTCACCCCGCCAACCTCCTCTTGCCCGAGGGTGAATCCCTGCAGGTCCACCTGGGCAATCAAGCGGTCGCGTGGTGCCTCTTTGACACCAACCTCAACCCCCGCGCCCACCTGGACTACACCAACCTCAACGCGTTCGCGATGGTCGGCCGCGTCTTCGTCTGCTTCGGCCAGCCCAAGACCACCGGCGTCGTCTCCATCAATGGCGCAAGCCTGGAGATCGGCGTCCCCGCGCCCGGCGCCGCTCCCACGCTCGTCGAGCACGAGGGCGTGCAGGTGCTGATCCTCGGCGAAGACCAGATCGACTCCACCTTCGTCACCGAAGACTCCGTCTACATCGGCGTCGTCGGCACCACGCCCGACGGCAAGCCGATCGTCGCGCCGGGCAGCAAGTCCTACCTCCACATCTCTTCCGAGGGCGTCCTCACCACCCGTCCCTCCTCCGGTCCCAAGTCCGTCGCTCTCGCGCAGGTCGTCCCAAGCGGCGACCGCGTCACGCTCGGCGATTGGACCACCGCAGGCCTCGAGGAATACCTCACCGGCGAAAGCGCCCGCTACGCCTCGATCCCCGGCCCCTCCGACCTCGCCGCTCTTGGCTCACCCTTCGGCTACGGCTGGTACCGCCTCACGCTCAAGAACGCTTCGGCCCGCAAAGCCCGCGTCTCCTTCACGCACGGTGGCGACCGCCTCCACGTCTACAGCGCCGGCAAGCTCGCGGGCATCGCCGGCGTCGGCCCCGACGCCCACCCCAAGCTCGACATTCCCCTGCACAAGGGCACCGACCAGATCGTCATCCTCGCCGACAACCTCGGCCGCTTCGCGGGCGGCGCTCACCTCGCTGAACGCAAGGGCGTCGCCGATCACGTCCACGAGGTCGAGCCCATCAAGCCCGGCCCCTCCAAGCTCGTCCGCGGCGAGCCCATCGAGGTCCTTGCGTTCCGCACGCCCCTCTGGAACCTCCGCCCCGGCGACAGCACCGAGCCCGACCGCGTCACCTGGACCGTCCCCCACCGCAAGAAAACCCCGGTCATCGTCCACTTCAACGGTCTGCCCGTCCGCGGCCTGCTCGTCGTCGACGGCGTCACCGTCGGCTACGTCGATCAGGGCGGCCCGCGCACCGTCGTCCTCGACGTCGAGAAGTTCTCGCGCGGCTCCGCTCAGGTCCAACTCGCCCTCATCGGCGACGGCAAGCAGCTCACCCCCGAGATCATCAAAGCCATCGACCACGCCGTCACCTTCGACGACGCCGTCGCGCCCCTCTCCACCAAAGCCGAATGGGCTTTCGCCAAGTGGGAAATGCCCCCCGCTTCCGCGTTCAAGCCCGCCAAAGCCGCCAAGTCCGAAGCGCCCCGCTGGTGGAAAGCGTCCTTCAAAGCCGCCAAGACCCCCGC
>JBIKTT010000321.1:0-3917 GCA_044347925.1 Phycisphaerales bacterium | reverse complement strand
ATGGACCCCGAAGCGATGGTCGAGACCCGCGAGGGCGTCCAGCGCAAGAAGGGCAAGCACATGCACCTCGCGCCGGTCCCCGACAAGAACGCCGGCGTCTGGCAGAAGAAGATGGCCAAAGCCGGCGCGACGCCCGACGCCCGCACCGACGACCTCATCGACCGCGAGCTTTCGCCGGAAGAGCTGGCGCAGTTCGCGGACGACGCCGAGACGTATTTCGACGATTGATGCTTAGGCGACCTTCGCCGTCGGGCAGCCCGCCTGCAAGCACCACTTCATGAAGTCGCGGCTGGTGACAATGCCGACGCAGCGCTTCGCGCCCTCTTCGCCCTCGACCACGGGGAGCGCGGAGATCCGCTGGGCGAGCATGATCTGGCCGGCTTGCGTGATCGACGCGAGCGGGCTGATCGTGACGACGCCGCGGTGCATGATCTGGTGGACGTGCTTGTCGAGTGTCGCGAGGTCGCGGGCGGTCGCGGCCGGAGCGTCGACGGACGGCGAGAGCGCGAGCAGCAGGTCGCGGTCGGAGACGATGCCCACGAGCACGCCACCCTCAATGACCGGCAGGTGGTGGATGCGGTGAAGCTCAAAGAGCTCCCGCACCGCTCGCAGCTTGGTGTCCATGCCGACCGTGACCACGTGCCGCGTCATGATCGCGGAGACCGTGTTGGGGATGCAAGCCATGCCTTCCTGCGAATAGGGCTCAGTGCTCATATCGGCGCATCGGACGGATGCCGGGCCAACTGCAACCGAAGCCCCGGAGATCTGCGACTCCGCCCGCGTGCGTCATGGTTTGGCGACAAAACTGCACTCCATCGCGGGTTATCAGCCGTTGAGCCGCCAAATGAAAAGAGCGGAGCGTTTTCCGCGTTCCGCCCTTGTTGGGAGATTCTGGGATGTCGGCGGAGGGACCCGCTCGCTGATGCTCGGGGCTCCGGAGGTCTCTTAGTTGTCCTGCGACAGGATGATCACCGTGTACGGCCCGATGCCGATGTTGCCGTTGAAGGACATGCCGTCCTTCGCACCGGCGTTGGCCGTCGTGTCGTAGCTGTTGGTGTTGCCGAAATCGCCGGAATACCCGTTCCAGTCGCTGTTGAAGCGGACCTTCCACGTGCCGCCGCGGGGGAAACCGATGTTGTAGCTCGCATACGAGGTGTTCGCAAAGTTCGCGATGACCACCACGTCGTCCTTGGCACCGCCGTTCTGCCAGCGGTGGAACCCGATCACCTTGTTGGTGTTGTTCACGTGGTGGACGTTCGTGTTGTTGCCGCGCAAGCCGCGGGTCGTGTCATACCAGTTGCGCCGCAGGCGAATGAGATCGCGGTACATCGTCTGGATGCCCGCGTAGGTCGTGAGCTTGGTCCAGTCGATCGGGTCGGTATCGGCCCAGAACCCGTCCTCGAGGATCTCCTGACCCTGGAAGATCATCGGAACGCCCGGGCTCGTCATGACGAGGCCGGCACCGAGGGTGGAGCGCTTCTTGCTCGCCCAGCTTCCGGCGTTGCCGGGCCAGATCTCTTCGGGGACGCGGGAGTGGCCGTTGTTGACCTCGTCGTGGCTTTCGGTGTAGATGACGCGTTGGACGGCGTCGCCATTGTACAGCGAATCGATCGCGCCCTTGACGGCCCACATGTCGCGGGAAGCATCGCTCCCGTTGATCACCGCGGCGCGGATCGGATGGACGAACCGCGAGTCCCACTGGCTGTCAAACCCGGCGCCGCCCGCGCCCGTGGTCTTGGTGAGCCAGTCGTTAGCTTGCAGGTCTTCGGCGATCGAGATCTTCCAGCCGACGTTGGCGTTGATCTCGTTGTTGATGTACTGCATCAGCGTCCAGCCGTCGGCGATGTCGCCGCCGCCGCCGTTGTTCTGTGTGCGGATGTTCACCGTCGAGTCCCAGCGCAGGCCGTCCGCCCGGAACTCCTGAAGCCACATCATCGCGTTGTCCCGCAGGAACGTCCGCACCTCGCCGCGGCCGTAGTCCGGACGCGTGTCGCCCCACGGGGTCGAAGCACGCCAATCCTGGAAGAAGTAGACGCCGCCGAGGTTGTTCTGGTACCAGCCGTCGAACCGCCACATGTCAAGATCGCTGGGCCCGAGGTGGTTGTAGACGACGTCCTGAATCACCGCGATCCCGCGGGCGTGAGCTTCATTGATGAACTTCTTGTAGTTGTTCATCCCGCCGTAGATCGATTCAACGGCGAGGGGGTGGCCCGGGTTGTACCCCCAGGAGAAGTCACCCGCGAACTCGCAGACCGGCATGACCTTCACTGCGTTGACACCCATCCCCTGGAGATAGTCGAGCTTGGCGATCGCCGTGTCGAACGTGCCGGGCGTGCCGCCTGCGACGTCGTTGAGCGTGCCCACGTGCATCTCGTAGATGACCATCTCGTTCCACGCCGGCGTCGTGAACGACGGGCTCTTGAGCTTGCCCGCGATCGTGACATCATCGATCGCGAGGCCGTCGGAGGGAAGCGGCGAATTGTCGTACTGCTGGAACCGGACGCGGAACGTCGATCCGGGCGTGATCCCCGCAGCCGCCGCGGCGGAAGAGAGGTTGACGACCCGCGTCGAGAAGCTCGCCGAGATCGCCGGATAGGAGTCGACCTTCGTCCACGTCGTGCCGTTGTTGGAGATGAACACACCGTCCTGCGTGTGCACCTCCTCGCCGACGTTGCGGACGCTGTAGGTCAGCGTGAGAGCCCCGTAGTTGGTGGCGTTGACCGTGGTGGTGAGCTGGCTCGTCTCGTAGGTGCTCGAAGCGGAGCTGTCGAAGGTGCAGCCCTTGGTGCCGGTGGCTTTGTACGTCGTGGATTGAGCGATGCGCCACGTGCTGGTGCCGGTGCGGGTCCACGCCGCGTTGAAGGTCGCCCCCTCGAACCCGTCGGTAAAGATCGTGACCGAGTTGCCGTAGACCGACCAGTCAAAGGTGTCGCCGCGGATGATGCTGTTGCCGGTGCTGTTGGTCAGCTGACGGGCTCGCGGATCGTTCTTCCACGCCGTCGTGCCGTTGGTGATGACGTACTTGTACTGCTGTCCCTCCGTCGCGCCGGCGACGTCGCGCGACCAGTTGCCGTTCCCCTCGCTGGTGAGCGGCAGGCTGGTGCCGTTCCACGCGTTGAAATCGCCGGCCACGGCGACCGCGGTCGCATTGGGAGCCCAGACGCGGAACGTCGTCCCACCACCGCTGTCCGAGTACCGCACCGCGCCCATCCCGGGCCGCGTCGACTGCGCCCATGCGCTCCCGACGCTCAGCAGCGCCGAACCGGCGAGCGCGAGAAAAGCTCCGCTGCTTGCGACAAAACGCCGAACCGCTCCGCCACCGGGCCAACGACCGTGTCCACGATTCATCATGTTGCGTGCTCCAGGGAACAAGCGATGCCAGACGCGGCATGCGAGCGTCAAGCTACCAGATCCTCGCGCCGTGTCTATGGAACGTTCTTGAGACGATGCAGAAATTTGCGAGTTTTCCACAGGAAACCCGCGTAATCCAGATCTCGAAACATTCCGGAACGTTTCTCGCTCGCTCGGTTCGCACTTCTTGCGCGTGCCTCGCCGACGCATGCACAACAACGTGTCACTGCATGCAGAGCCGATGCATCGCCATTCGTTGCCGCGTCCTCTCGCAGCGGCGACCGCTTCGTTGAACAAACGGCGCACGCCCAAAGAGCTTTCCTCGGTCCTTCGCCGCACCGGCACCGATCACCAAAGCGTCGACCGGGGGCGTCGAATCCCAAAGCGGACCGCTTTCCGGGTTCGCACGAGCGACTTTCGCCCGCTCGGGAGGCAACCGACCGATTCCGGTAAGCTCCGCTCCATGACCGAATCTACCCCCGCCTCCTCCGCTCCCAAGATCGAGCCGCCCCGAAGCCTCTGGTCCATCGTCGGAGCTTCCTCCGCCGGCACGCTCATCGAGTGGT
>JBIKTT010000010.1:0-13051 GCA_044347925.1 Phycisphaerales bacterium | reverse complement strand
TCCGGCTCCAAGCCCCGAAGTTCATGCCGCGACCGCTGCAGACGCTCATGTTACACTATTCTGCCGAACCTTTCGCCTCGGGCGGACGGACTTCGAGGTCCTGCAATCGCTGTCTGACCCTGTCAGCACACACCCATGTGGCCCTTCAAGAGAAAGCCCGACCCGCTGCTCGCCGGTTCCGTCTTCGACGGCCGGTTCTGGCCGCTCACCACGGGCTTCGCCTTCATCGAGGCCCCGGCGGAGAAGATCGTCGAGGCGTATCTCAAGTGGGACACGCGGACGAATGCGAACCGCGTGGCGAAGCAGACCGCAGGCTTGAACGCGGCCTTGTTGTCTCTTTGCCCGTTGTTTCGCCGGGGGCCGACGAGAAAGCTGTTTCTTCCAACACAATCGCGGTGGACAGCGTGCTTTGATAATGGTGCGCAGGGCACGGACCCCGGCTCTTGGGACCATCTCGGCTGCGACCTGGTGAATGCCCGCACGATTCATTTCCACACCGAGCCGCACACGCTTCGCCGCGAAGAAGAGTCGTGGACAGGTCGATGCGGCTGCTACCAGTTCGCGCTCTATGAACACGACGCACCCAACCGCTGTCGGCGGTACATTCGCAACGCCGTCGAGGGTGTGAAGCGATGGGAGTACCACACCGAGGGTGAGCCGCTCGAATTTGAGGTCGCTCCTCCACCCGGCGCAAAGAACCGAGTGACCGAAAAGATGGTGCTGCTGTACCTGAGACATTTCGGCATCGAGGCTCGCAGCGATGCCTTCTACATCGCCAACGCACTCAAGCCGGCGTACCTGATCAACATTCCGACGAACGCCTTGGAAAGGCGAGGCATCTCGCTCGCCGAGGCTCAGGCCTACGACCGAAACTAGATTCCGGTGTGTGGTCCGATCGTGTTCTTCGCCCGTGACCTGGTCGAACGTCCAGCCGCGTGCCACGTTTGCCCATGACATTGGCGAGGCACAACCCAGCGGGCTGGCCGGACGGCGCGTCTGGCAATGACCGCGGGCTCCGCTGGGGCCATACGCATCTCGCGAAGTCCAAAAAAGAAGAAACTCGTCCGCCGGTTTCCGCCCGCGCACGAGTCATAGGAGAGAGAGACAAGACACTGTTCGAAAGCCTCGGCCGGTTTCCCGGACTTGTTCGGCTTTCAGTAAACCCGACTACTGGTTTCCGCCCGCAGTCGAGTCATAGGAGGAGAGAGAGACAAGACACTGTTCGAAGATCGTCCGGTTTCCCGGGGAGCTTCAGTAAACCCGACTACTGGTTTCCGCCCGCAGTCGAGTCATAGGAGGAGAGAGAGACAAGACATCCACAACATGCCACACGAATCATGCCAGTGCCACCCAAAGGACAAATTTTCTTGCAGATTGAACCGTTTCCATTCCGAAACTGCCGTCCATACTGCACTTAGCGAATCTGCAAGGTCCGAAAGGACGCCGGCGCAGCGACAGCCACCCACCCAAAGCAGGCTAAAGACGGACTTTGTTCGGGTTTCTGGACGTTTAGCCGCCGCTCTGGCGGCCTTCGATCGAGGCCACGACGCAGCCCAGGGCCAGGACGAAGAGGTCGTCGAACCCCGCCGCTTCGGCTTCGGGCTTCACCGCAATCCCCAGCCGGTAGATGAACAGGTTGAAGTGCTGGCGGATGGAGGCGACGGTGTTGCCGGCTTTGTCCAGGACGCTGAAGGACTGGGGGGAGATCACGGAGACCAGATCGACGTTGTGCCTGAGGAACGCCAGGAACCCGCCGTTCTCGCGGAGGGTGCCGATCTCTTCGCCCGCGGCGTTGAAGACAAGCCATTCATCGCGGAAGAACGTGCTCGACAGGCCCTTGCGGCGGATCGACCCGAGCGACTCGCCCGTCGGCAGGGTGATGTCGAGGGTCACGGAGAAGTCGATGATGTTGCGAGCGACGATCGAGAGGAGCGGCGTCGACATCGATTCGTCGGTGTAGATCCGGATGTCCTCGCGGAGCTTGAAGGCTTTCTGATTGCAGTAGCCGGCGAGGTCACCCTTCTCGTCGTAGATGTGGAACGAAGCTCCGAAGAGCTTGAAGACCTTTCGACGGATGGTGTACTGCTCGCCGGGGGCGGGGAGGAGGGGCATGGAGGTCTCCGAGAGGGTTGGTTTTCAGATCGTATCAGCCACGCTCGGCCTTTCCGTGAACCGGAGCGTGATGACGACGAGCGGAAGGAGCACCCCCACCGCCGCGGCGTAGACGGACCAACCGTTGAACCTCGGCAGGACCAGCAGCCCGGCGACGCTGATCGCAAGGATCGCGACGCTGAGGCCGACCATGGGGCCGTTCGCGACGCGGGACCCGGCGGAAACACGGCGGTTGGCAGCGGCGAGCATGACCGCGCCGAGGTAGGCAGTCTGGGCCGGCACCGCCAGCAACGGGATGACCGTGATGAAGGGCGAAAGCGTCCCCGGCGGCTGCGGCTTGCTCGAGTGCGCGAAGAGGGCCAGCAGGAAGATCACGCCGACAAACGGAAGCACCAGCCCCGCGAGCACGATGAGCGCCGCTCCGATCAAAGCGATCGGGCCTGCCGCGATGAGAGACCTGGTGCGGGGATTCATGGAGGCAGAATAGCCGCAGAGAAAGAAAAACGCCCCGACGAGGTCCGGGGCGGTGGGTGGTGCATCTCAGATTTCACATCTCAAATTTGAAATCAGGAGAGGACTTGCTGTCTTACTCGCCGACCTGCCAGCGACGGAAGGCGACGAGCTTGTCGGCGCCGCCGACGATGTCCTTGATCTTCTTGGCGGGGTCCTTCACGAAGGGCTGCTCGAGGAGAGCGATTTCTTCGAAGAACTTGCGCATGCCGCCCTCGACCATCTTCTCGGCGATTTCCTTGGGCTTGCCGGACTCGATCGCCTGCTCGATGCGGAACTTGCGTTCCTTCTCGACGACGGCCGCGGGGATCTCGCTGGCGGAGAGGCCGGCGGGGCGCGGGACGGCGGCGACGACGTGCATGCAGACGTCCTTGAGCAGGACCTCTTCGACGCCGCCGACGCTCTGGACGAGCGAGCAGGTCTTGCCGTCGTGGTGGACGTAGAAGGCGAAGGAACCGGCCACGCCGGCGAGCTTCTCACCGCGGGCGTAGGAGCAGTTCTCGCTGGTGGAGATGCGGACCTCGTCGAGCGCGGCGGCGATAACGGGGTTGCTGGCGACGACGCCCGCCGGGGCTTTGAGGACCTCGGCGAGGGCTTTGGTCATGGCTTCGGTGAGCTTCTCGCTCTTGGCGGTGAAGTCGGTCTCGGCGCGGATCTCAACGATCGCGGCCTGCGAGCGGTCGGCGTTGAGGAGGATGCCGACGCGGCCTTCGCCGGCGGCGCGGTCGGTGCGGGCGTCCATCTTGCCCTTGAGCTGCTTGCGGAGCAGTTCCTCGGCCTTCTCGACGTCGCCGCCGGCCTCGGTGAGAGCGGCTTTGCAGGCCATCATCGAGAGGCCGGTTTTGTTGCGGAGGTTCATCACGTCTTTGGCATTGATCTCGGCCATGGTCGGCTCCAAATGCTGGGCCCGATGGGAAACGGGCTCGGGAAAGTGCGGGCGAAGGATCCAACAAATACCCGGGGAAAGAGCCCGGGTTGGGTGTGGTTCGTCAAAACTCAGCGAGGACTGGCTCAGGCCTGCGCGGGCTGTTCGGCGTCGTCACGCTTGAACTGCGAGCGGGTCGAACGGCGGGGACGCTCGCCGGCGGGCTCGCCACCGGAGGTATCGGAGCCGCCAGCAGAGTTCAGAGCCTTGGCCTGCTCGCGTTCGCTGCGACCTTCGGCGACGGCGAGGCAGAGCTCGCGGACGATCACGTCGATCGACCGCATGCTGTCGTCGTTGCCGGGGATGGCGATGTCGGCCATCTCGGGATTGCCGTCGGTGTCGATCAGGCAGATCGTCGGGATGCCGAGCTTGCGGGCTTCGAGGAGACCGGTGGTCTCGGCCTTGGTGTCGATGATGACCATCACGCCCGGGAGCTTGTCCATGTGGCGGATGCCCTCGAGGTTGCGCTTGATCTTGTCCATCTCGCGGCGCAGCTGGGATTCCATCTTCTTGGAGTAGCTGGCGAAGTTGTCGTTCTGCTGGATCGCTTCGAGCTCTTCGAGGCGCTTGAGACGGGCGCGGATCGTGCGGAAGTTGGTGAGCGTGCCGCCCAGCCAACGCTCGGTCACGTAGTGCTGCTTGACGTCGGGAACGCGGGACTCAAGCACGGTCTTGGCCTGGCGCTTGGTGCCGACGAAGCAGACGTCCTTGCCGGACGCGACGGTCTTGGTGATGAACTTCTTCGCGAGGAGGAGACCCTTGAGGGTTTCCTTGATGTCGATGATGTGGATGCCGTTGCGCTTGCCGTAGATGTACGGGCCCATGCGCGGGTTCCAGTTCGACGCACGCTGGCCGAAGTGAATGCCCGACTCGATCAGATCCTGCACCAGTTGATTCGCCATGACCAAATCCTTCACAAACAGCGACACCGACGGGAGGGGTTGCCGGCTCCCCCCAACCGCCTGAGGCGAGAGGGAGAAACACCAAGCCCCGTCAAAGGGCGCTTCCAGTGGGGGTTCCGAGTCATTCGGAATGGCCCCGAGCAAGAAAGAACACACCGCACGCCGCTTCACCCAACCCTCCCCGCGGCACGCGGGACCGACCTGACAACCCAAAGTCGATCGGCGGACTGTAGGCGTCAAACCAGGGGGATTCCGCCCGCGGGGCTACTCCGGGCCCCCCCCCGTCCAAAGCACCCGTCAGGGCCGCGACCACCCCTCCCACCACCCCAACCGGGAAGGTCCGCCCCAGCCGTGATTTCGGTACTGGCCTCAGGCTTTCGCGAGCTTTATGCCCATATCAGGTGGTTTTTCGGTGGGTTGTGCCGACTGGGCGGCCTGTGCCGCCTGTGAGTGGCCCAACGCACCCATTCGGGGTCAACCGAGGGGTGGCGCGACACGATATCAAAGCCGACTCGGGCACCGAGCGATAACGGAGATTCCACCGATGGACAAAGCAAGTGCGATGGGGTCGGCGCTCATGGCGGGTGCGGTGCTGCTGGTCTGCTATCAGGCGACGGCCGGCGACCTGAAGTCCCTTTGGTCCGAGAAGGGCTTCATCATGGTGATCATCGGGTCGGTCGCCGCGGTGCTGATGGCGATGTCGCTTGAGCGGATCAAGATGGTGCCGGGCTACATCCGTCGGTTCCTGTTCTGCAAGGGCAAGCCGGTGCTCGAGACGATCAAGGTCATGACGCAGCTGGCGGACAAGTCACGCCGGGACGGGATCCTGTCGCTTGAGAGCGAAGTGGCGAAGATCGACGATCCGTTCCTGGCGAACGGGCTGAAGATGGCGGTGGACGGTGTGGATCCGGAGATGATCGAAACGACGCTTCGCCTTGAGATCATGGCGATGCAGGAACGTCACAAGAGCGGCAAGAAGTTTTTCGACCTGCTCAAGGTGTACGGGCCGGGGCTGGGGCTGGTCGCGACGCTGATGGGTCAGATCGGCATGTTCAAGAACCTGGGCGGCGACATCGCGACGATGGGCTACATGCTCGCCGTGGCCGTCGTGGCGACGATGTACGGGACGGTGCTTGCGAACTGCATCGCCGGGCCGATGGGGGACAAGCTCGCGTTTCGGTCGGGCGAGGAGATTCTCGGCCGCGAGATGATTCTGCAGGGGATCCTCTCGATTCAGGCGGGGGAGAACCCGCGTGCGACGCTTGACAAGATGGCGGCGTTCGTGCCCGCGGTCACCCGTGACAAACTCAAGGCCGCCTAAGCGAGGGAGGACCAGACCATGGCAGAACATGCGTCGGGAGGGCACGGCAAGGGCGGGGAGCACGGCGAGGGCACGGAGCACAAGAAGCACAAGAAGCACGTTCCTCACATGCACGAGGAGCATGAGCACGAGGAAGGCTGGATCGTCTCGTTCGCCGACAACGTGCTTCTGATGATGGGCTTCTTCGTGATCTTGTTGGCGATGAACATGGGTCCCAAGGGCTCATCGGCGTCGGGCGACTCCGAAGGCACCGGCCAGCCCAACGCGGGCGTGCTGGACTTTGCGATCGCGGTCCGCGAGGCCTTCCACAACCCGGTCAACCTCAACTCGACGGCCAAGGACGATCAGCCGCTGATCCGCCGCCTGAAGGAGAGGCAGTCGCGCGGAACGGAGCGCACCCGTGGGCCCGAGGGGGAGGACCAGAAAGCCCAGTCGGTCCGTCATGCGGACTGGGTGGGCGAGGACGGGTACGTCACCTTCGCGGACAACG
This sequence comes from Phycisphaerales bacterium, assembly GCA_044347925.1. GTDB lineage: Bacteria > Planctomycetota > Phycisphaerae > Phycisphaerales > UBA1924 > UBA2396. The sequence goes on along the minus strand of JBIKTT010000010.1, from coordinate 6,791 downwards.
AGTTCCTGCTCACCGACACCGCGAAAGGCGCGATCCGGCAGTTCAGCGAGAACGTGGCGGGCACGCGCTGGATGGTCGAGATCCGCGGACACGTGAGCCGCTGGGAAAGCTGGGGCGACGAGCGGAAAGCCAGGTTCCTGTCGTACGAGCGGGCGTGGGTCGTCGGCAATGAGCTCGTGCGGCACGGCGTGTCGTGGGACCAGATCCGGCTGGTGGCCGGCGGTGACGGGGAACCGTTCCGCACGATCAGCCGCGACAAGCAGGATCGGGCGCCGAACCAGCGCGCGGAGCTCTACGTGCTCAAAGAGCAGGCGCCGGCGGACATCTTCTCGACGCGGACAAAACGCTGAGCGATCAGTACGCGAGACACTGGCCGATGGCTTCCGCGATGCGACCGGCATCGGGGATGTACTCGAGCTCGAGCTTGTAGTACGGCATGACGGTGTCAAAGCCGGTCACGCGCTGGACGGGTGCCTTGAGGTGCAGGAAGCAGTGCTCCTGGATGAGCGTGGCGATCTCGCTGGCCATGCTCGCGGTCTTCGGAGCTTCGCAGACGATGACGCAGCGGCCAGTCTTCTGCACGCTCTGGATGATTGTGTCGGTGTCGAGGGGGTAGATGGTGCGGAGGTCGATGAGTTCGACGGAGACATCTTCGGGGAGGCCGTCCATGGCTTTGAGGCAGTCAAAGACGGGGGCGCCCCAGGAGATGAGCGTGAGGTCGGTGCCTTCGCTGACGACCTTGGCTTCGCCGATGTTGATGGTGTAGTCCTCTTCGGGGATGTGCTCGCGGAAGGAGCGGTAGACACGCTTGGGCTCGAAGAAGACGACGGGATCGGGGTCGCGGATGGCGGCGAGGAGGAGTCCCTTGGCGTCGTAGGGGGTGCAGGGCATGACGACCTTGAGACCCGGGGTGTGGGCGTAGATGGCTTCGGGCGAGTCGCTATGAAGCTCGGGAGCGTGGATGCCGCCGCCGACGGGGACGCGGACGACCATCGGGATCGTGACGGCGCCGCGGGTACGCGAGCGGTAGCGGGCGGCGTGGTTGGTGAGCTGGTCGTATGCGGGGCCGAGGAACCCGTCGAACTGGATCTCCGGGATCGGACGCATGCCGGCCATCGCCAGGCCGATCGCGGTGCCCATGATGCCGGACTCGGAGAGGGGCGTGTCGATCGAGCGCTGGTCGCCGAACCGCTTCTGAAGCCCGTCGGTCACGCGGAAGACGCCGCCGTTGAGGCCGACGTCCTCGCCGAGGCAGACGACGCGTTCATCGCGTTCCATCTCCTGGTAGAGCGCCTCATTGATGGCGTCGACGAGGGTCAGGCCCTTTTCATTCATCATGTCGGTACGGGGCATCGCGGGCTCCGGAAGCGGTGGTGGTCGGACGGATCGACCGGCAGTTTATGTCCGTCGGAATGGGGCGGCTACCATGCGGCCCATGGGTTCCAAGACGAAAAAAGCGCCGAAGATCGCGGTGGTCGTCAGCCGGTACAACGAGGGGGTCACCGACGCGCTTCTGTACGGGGCGGTCGAGGCCTACACGGCGTTCGGGGGCAGGTTGTCGAATCTCCACGTTTTCGAGGCTCCGGGCGCGTTTGAGCTTTCCGTGCTTTGTTCGGAAGCGGCTCTGACGGGGCGGTACGCCGGGGTGGTGGCTTTGGGGTGCGTGATCAAGGGGGATACGCGGCACGACGAGTACATCAATCACGCGGTGGCGCAGGGCATCACGCAAGCTTCCATCGAGACGGGCGTACCGATCGCGTTCGGCCTTGTGACGACGGAGAACGCGGCGCAGGCGACGGCGCGGGCGGGGGGCAAGAGCGGGAACAAGGGTGAAGAAGCGATGCTGGCGTTGATCGATACGCTCGCGGCAATGCGGGCGATCCGGGACGGCAAGCCGGAGAAGATCGCCCGGGCGGTGAAGGACAAAACCTCAAAGGTGAAACGTTGACGACCACGAGCTTTCAGATTCGTTCGCTGGCATTCCAGTTGATCTTCCAGCTTGACGCTTCGCCGGAAGGGAACGTCGCGGAGCTGGCGGCGGCGATGGAGCACGGGCTTGACGAACCGAAGGACGTTCGGAAAGCGACGGAGCTTGCGCAAGCGGCGTTTGACGCGCGGGCGGCTTCGGACGCGGCGACCCTCGAGCTCGCGCCCGGCTGGCCGGCGCACCGTCAGCCCGCGATCGACCGAGCGATCCTTCGACTTGGGCACTATGAGCTGATCAAGGGGACGGCTCCCGGGCCCGCGGTGATCGACGACGCGGTCAAACTCGCCAAGGAGTTCGGGACGGAGAAGTCGCCCCCCTTCGTCAACGCGCTGCTCGACAAGATCTATAAAGCCAAACAGGCGGGCGGGGCGGCCGGCGGCGCGGTGTAACCGATGGGGTTCTTCAAATCCATCCTCGGCAAGGTCAAAGCGGGTCTGGAAAAGACCCGCGAGGTTCTCGTCGTCGGGCTCAAATCGATCCTGCTTGGCCGGCGACTTGATGAGGAACTGATCAGCGAGATCGAGCAGCGGCTTTTGCTCGCGGATGTCGGAACGGCGGCGACGGCGCGGCTGATCGATCGCATCCGAGCGGACTTTCGGTCCGGCAAGATGAGCAAGGGCGACGAAGCCCTCGACTACATGAAAGCCGAGCTGAAAGCGATGTGGCCGCCGGCGGACCGCGAGCTTCATTTCGCGGAGACCGGCCCGACGGTCATCCTCGTCACGGGCGTCAACGGCGTGGGCAAGACCACGAGCATCGCGAAGATGTGCTCACTGCTTCGGGGCCGGGGAAAGTCGGTCATGCTCGCGGCGTGCGACACGTTCCGCGCAGGCGCGGTGCGACAGCTTGAAATCTGGGGCGAGCGTCTGGGCGTGTCGGTCGTCAAGGGTCAGGCCGGCGGCGATCCTGCCGCGGTCGCGTTCGACGCGTGTGCGGCGGCGAAAGCCCGCGGCATCGACGTGCTCATCATCGACACCGCGGGACGGCTTCAGACGCAGGATCCGCTGATGCGGCAGCTCGCGAAGATCCGGAGCGTGATCGGCAAGCAGATCCCCGGCGCGCCGCACGAGACCTTGCTGGTGCTTGACGCGACGCAGGGGCAGAACGCTTTGGTCCAGGCGAAGGAGTTCGGGAAGACGCTCGGAGAGAGCGACCAGCGAACCGCGAACGGCGAGCAGAGCAAAGGCAAGACCGAAGCTCCCGCGGCGAACGCGTCGGGCCTGACCGGGATCTTCCTCACCAAGCTCGACGGCACCGCCAAGGGCGGCATCGTGGTCGCGATCAAGGACGCGACGAGCGTGCCGGTGAAGTTCATCGGCGTGGGCGAGACGCCGGAGGATGTCCAGCCGTTTGACCCCGAGGGGTTCGTCGAAGCTCTTTTCGAGGAGTAGGCGGCCGGCTTTCGGTATACTCCGGCCGATGATCGAGCAACCAAAGGGCGAAGCGTTCGCGACGTTTGAGTTCTCGCTCACGCGTCAGGACTATGTGAAACTCCACCACGAGGTGGTCGCAACCAGCCCGGAGTGGCGGTCGTACATCAAGTCCACGCGCCGTCGGGCGCTTTGGTCCACCCTCGGCGGCGCGATCGGTATCGCTTTGGGATTCGTGCCACTGATCGCCTATGCCATGGAGGGGCGGGTCAGCGAGTTCATGATCGGGATGGGGCTCTGCCTTTCGGCGGCGTCCTCCGCTGCGCTGTACAACGCATCGACTTTACGCAAGCAGCTGCGAGAGCAGATCGAAGGCACGGCGCTCGCGGCGAAATCCTCGACGGATGCGTACGACTGGGGCGTCTGGCGGATCGCGTTCTTCGCCGAGGGCGTGCGATTCACAACGGCGTATCGCGACGGCTTTTCATCGTGGGCGGTGATCCTCCAGGTCAAGGAGTTTCCGTCGTTCATCGTCGTCGAAGAGATCAGCCACGGCGCGTACACGATTCCGCGAAGCCAGTTCGCGAGCGAGCACGCCGAGCGGGCGTTCATCGAGCGGTGCCGGGCCGTGCTCGCCGAACGCGGCGCGGGTGTGGCAAACCGCATCGCGAAGTTTCTGGCCGACCACGATGTCGCCTGCCCCTCGTGCGGGTACGCTCTTCGCGGGTGCGGCGGCGTGGCGTGTCCGGAGTGCGGCCTGCCGCTGACGCTCGCCAATGTTCCGCAAGCGATCGAAAGGCCCCCCACCCCATGAGCAAGCGTGATGAGCCGCACATCTCGGTCATGCCGCGTGAGGTCATGCGGGTGCTCTCGCCCAAGCCGGGGCAGACGATCGTCGACTGCACGCTTGGTTTGGGCGGCCATTCGGGGCTGCTTCTGCCGCGGGTGCATCCGGGCGGGCGGGTGATCGGCATCGACCTGGACCCGGCGAATCTGGCGGCGGCTCGCGAGTATCTGACGTGGGTCGGCGGGCGGTTTGACCTCTTCCACAACAACTTCGCGGGGTTGCCCGCGGTGCTCGGTCAAGCGGGGATCGAGGATGGACGCGTCGACGGCATTCTGGCGGACGTGGGCGTGGCGAGCACACAGATCGACGATCCGGCTCGGGGCTTTTCGTACCGCAGGCCGGGGCCGCTTGACATGCGGATGGACCCGACGCGGGGGCAGCCGGCGTCGGCACTTCTGCAGCGGATGACGCGCGAGGAGATCGAGAAGGCGCTGCTCGAACTCGGCGATGAGACCGACGCGCCGTACATCGCCAAGCTCATCGTCGAGCGGCGGGCGGTCAAGCCGATCACCACGACCGACGAGCTGACGGCGATTGTCTGCGAAGCACGTGATTTCACGCTGGAGCGGGCTCTTGGCGCGAAACTGCACCCCGCGGCGCGGACGTTTCAGACGCTGCGGCTTCTGGTCAACCGTGAGCTTGCGAATCTGGAACGCCTGCTCGCGGTGATCCCGCAATCGCTCAAGCCCGGCGGCGTCGCGGTGATCATCAGCTTTCATAGCGGCGAGGATCGGTTGGTCAAGCGGAGTTTCCGCGACGGCCGGGCGGCGGGCGTGTATTCCGCCATCAGCGAGGAGCCGCTCACCGCGGCCGAGGATGAGGTCAAGGACAACCCGCGGTCGAGGTCGGCGAAGCTGCGGTGGGCTCGGCTTGCGAATCCGTGACCGGCCCCCCCCCAACGACGTCACGCGAGCTATCATCCTGTGCGTGATCCATCGACTTTCTCCGTGCAGGTAGTTTCCCGGCTCTGAGCGTGTGCTTTCGAGCACCGCCGACCGGGCCCCACCCACAACATCGCGGGTTTGCAGACGAGCCGACGTCCTCGTGACGGTCCGGTGGCGTCGTTCCGCGATCACGGAGATCGCATGTTCATTCGATTTGAGGTGGCCGGCCAGGGCATCTGGACGGCACCATGGGATGTCGCCGCGCCGGCGGATCGGGCGTGGCGCTGGCCGCACAAGCTGGGGAAGGGCGCAAGACGCATCCGCCGCATGAAGCCCGAGACGCAGCACGAGTACCACTTCCTGCTCGCGGCGCTCACACGCGACCTGGATTCGCCCCCCGCGCACGTGTACGCCGCCGAGCCGGGGTTCCGCTGCATCACGTTCTTCCGCATGGCCGGCCCGACGCACGACCAGATCCGCGCCGGCTGGCAAGCCATCACCCTGCTCCGCGAACACGGGTGGACCGCGTACGAAGTCTTCGCGCACAAGCCACCCGGCCGCGTGACCTTTCAGGACGATCGCCAGATCGTCGTCCGCGTGCGAGCCCGCACACCGCTCGGCGAGCGGAGCGGATGGAGCGGGGATCGCGAGACGATCCGGAGGTGGAACGAGAAGACGATCCGCATGGAGTGAGCCGGGTGGAGTGAGCCGGGTGGCATGTGCCGCAATTCGGCCATCAGCCCGCCGGACCCCGAAGGGGTCAGATCCAGTAGCCGGGGGCAACGCCCCCGGTACGCTCGCCCCACCACTCCTCGACCCCGCAGGGGTCGGACCACGCATGCACGCCACGGTCCGACCCTTGCAGGGTCGTGATGGTTTGGGGGTCTAGGGATGATGATGCTTCCTTACCGGGGGCGTTGCCCCCGGCTACTTTCTTTCAGCCCTGCGGGCTGAAGAAGTGCCAGCGAAGTCGCTTGGACTTCGGTGGATGGACGCGAACCATCGAAGTCGCAAAGCCGACTTCGATGGCACGGGACATTGATGCCACCCGTCTAACTCTCCCACTCTTCCCTATCCACCCTGCCGATGGTCACGATGCGGTTGATCTCGGTGATGTACACAAGGACAGGGCTCATTTGCCGGTTCTCCTGCGTGACCAGAACCGACTTGCCGAGAAGCGTGCCGAGACTACGCATGAAATGCTGAAGTGCCCGGAAGCGAAAATCGTTGACCTCCTTCGGATCAAGATCGAACTCGATCTCTTCCGAAGAAAAGAAATGGCACTTCAGAATCAACCCCTCAAGGTCAACCTCAAGCCAGGGAGATCCCGATTCTCGGCTCGCAAAAATCTCGGATGAACTGGCGGGGATCGGACCATGCAGCCCTTCGAAGCTGTAGCGAACCGCATCTCCGTACTCCTGCTCGAGCCAGCGAAGCATCGTGTCCCACTCTGCCGTTCCCGTCTTGAGAACGTACACATCCCGCCAACTGCCATCGACCAAAAACGCATCGCCTACCTCAGCGACCGAAAGACAGCGTGGCTGCTCCTTCGACCGATGATCCGTCACGACGGCTTCACCCCAAGCTCCGCGCTCCGATTTGAAATCTCAGATCTCAAATTGGAAACAAAGAGGTCCAGCGGCATCGCGCCAAGGTCCTTCTCGATGCCGCGGGCGCGGACGCTGACCGTGCCGCTTTCCGCG
>JBIKTT010000319.1:0-3933 GCA_044347925.1 Phycisphaerales bacterium | reverse complement strand
AGCGAGAGGTAGACCGAGACATCGCAGGCTTCCAGATTCGCGGGTTCATTGGAGCCGCCGAGTACCAGCGGAATGCGGTGGCTCAGGCACTGCCCGGTGGCGGGACGAGCGCCGGCCTGGGCGGCGGCAGCGAGTATCGCCGTGCGAAAGATCCGCTCCGCAAAGGCAGGCTCCGCGACTCGGCGATCAAACTCAGCCGAGTCGGCAGCGACCCGTTCGATCGTCCCAGCCGCGACGTCGAGCATGTGGACCGCACCGTTGGCGGGGTCGCTGAGAAGGACGTCGCCCGCGAGTGTGACACGCCACAGCGTGAGCCCAGCCCCGATCAGCCACCTCCATTCGGAGAGAAGATCGTCGGCCGCTGGACTGGGTGTGGCGTAGTAACTCTGTGTCATTCTCGGGTGTCGATGGTAACCGCGAGCTTGCCGGGTTCGTGGATGGCGAGGGTGGACATGCGGGCAGTTTACAGAAGGGCCCATGCTTCTGCAAAGCCAGAAGCATGCCACCCGTCGCCCTTCTCGGTGCCTCTGCGACTCTGTGGTGAGTCTTATTCTGTCTTCAGAACTCCGCGAGCTTTGGCGCACGCGGGAACGGGATCACGTCGCGGACGTTCTGCATGCCCGTGATGAACATCATCGCTCGCTCAAACCCGAGGCCAAAGCCCGCGTGGGGGACCGTGCCGTAACGCCGCAGGTCGCGGTACCACCAGTATTCCTTGATCGGCAGGCCCATCTCGTTGATCCGCTGGTCGAGCTTGTCCAGACGCTCCTCGCGCTGGCTGCCGCCGATGATCTCGCCGACGCCGGGGACGAGGACGTCCATCGCCGCGACCGTGTCGCCGGGAGCCGAGCCGCCAAAGCCGTCCGTGCCGGGGTCGTTGCACCGCATGTAGAACGCTTTGATCTGCTTGGGGTAGTTCATGAGGATCACCGGGCCTTTGAAGTGCTGCTCGGTGAGGAAGCGTTCGTGCTCGGACTGCAGGTCCGTGCCCCACTTGACCGGGTACTCGAACTTGTGGCCGCCGGCGATCGCTTTCTCGAGGATCTTGATGGCTTCGGTGTACGAGATGCGGACGAAGGGCGTGTCGAGGACGTGCGTGAGGCGGGCGAGGAGGCCCTTCTCGATCCGCTCGTCGAAGAACTTCATGTCGTCGGCCCGCTCAACCAGGCTGGTCTTGATGAGCGACTTGATGAAGTCCTCCGCCAAGACCGAGTCGTCGTGGAGGTTGGCGAAGGCGATCTCGGGCTCGACCATCCAGAACTCAGCCAGGTGGCGCGAAGTGTTGCTGTTTTCCGCGCGGAACGTGGGGCCGAAGGTGTACACGCGGCTGAGAGCCGTGCAGTACGTCTCAACGTTGAGCTGGCCGGAGACGGTGAGGTGGCTTTCCTTGCCGAAGAAATCGCTCGTGTAGTCGATGGGGCCGTCAGCGGGCGGGGCTTTCGCGCCCTCGGGCTTGACGCGCGGCGGGTTGCACATGTCGAGCGTGCTGACGCGGAACATCTGCCCCGCGCCTTCGCAGTCGCTTCCCGTGATGATCGGCGTGTGGACGTAGTAGAACCCGCGCTCGTGGAAGAAGCGGTGCATGGCCATGCTCAGGCAGTGCCGCATGCGGGCGACCGCGCCGAAGGTGTTCGTGCGGACGCGGAGGTGCTGCTGCTCGCGGAGGTATTCAAAGCTGTGCGGCTTGGGCTGGATCGGGTAGGTGTCCGGATCCTCGACGAGGCCGACGACGCGGACGGCCGTCGCTTGGATCTCGTTGCCACCTTTGGGGTTGGCGACGATCGTGCCATCGACCTCGACGGCGCAGTGCGTCGTCAGCTTGGCGATCTCGCTGGCGTAGTTCGGCAGGTCGCCCTTCGCGACCGCCTGGATCGCGTCAAAGCAGGTGCCGTCGTGGACAGCCAGGAACGACAGCCCACCCTCAGCCTTGCTGTCTCGGCGGGTGCGGAGCCAGCCCTTGACGGTGACCGAGGAACCAACCGGTGCTTTCAGAGCATCAACGACGCGAAGCCAAGCCATGCGAAACCTCCGATCCCCCACCCCTCCCCACCCTTCCCCGCCCATCCCCAGTCCGAACACCCTCCCGCCTGCGCCCCCCCGCGAACGTGGGGAGGGCGGGCCGGCTCATCGCCGGACCGCAGCCGGTGGGTGAGGCGGAGGGTATCACCGGTGACCCGGCGTCCGCCGCCGGGGTGGCCCGCCGGACGGGCGGCGGGGGCGGGCGTGTTTGTGTTCTGCAAGGTATTTGGGGGTGTGCGTGTGGAATTCCAGTTGCCGCAAACCCAACGACGTGTTAGACTGCCTCTTCGTGGGCCAGCAAGGGCGCGGGCGGAGGGGGGGTTGACGTCGGTCAACTGGTTCGGGTCGGTTGTCGCTCTTGTCGATCGTTCTGGTCGTTGGTCCTTGGATTCCACCAATCGGGCGCGCAGGTCGAGGGCGCGACGTGGGATGGCTTTCGAAGCAGATGGAGAAGTTCACATGAAGATGTTCGAGCGTCGCGCGTTTACGTTGATCGAGCTGCTGGTGGTGATCGCGATCATCGCCCTCTTGATCGGCCTGCTCCTCCCGGCGCTGTCGAAGGCGCGCCTGCTGGCCCGCCAGCTCCGCGAGAAGTCCGCGGCCCGCGAGTACGGCACCGCGAACGCCCTGTACACGGCGAGCAACAAAGAGTCGTTCATGCCCTCGTACATCCCGTGGGCGTGGGCGGCCCACTCCGCGAACGGGTATCAGGGCATTCAGGTGCGCACGCTTCCGGGCGATGAGACGGACCGGGGCAAGATCATGGGCGGCGGGCTGACGAAGATCTGGACGTGGCGTCTGGCCCAGTACGGCATCCTCGGCAAGGCGATGCAGATCGACCCGGGGACGTTCGCCAAGTTCCATGAGCGGACGAAGTCGCCCGACGGACAGAGCGACTCCCGGTTCAACAACTACGACAACAACAACTCGTACCAGATGGCGATGGGCATCCATCCGACCTTCGGCATGAACTCGGTGTACGTCGGCGGCAATTATCTTCGGGGTGCGTACCCCAACGCGACGGCGACCTCGCCGGGCCCGATGCCGCTGAACCTGGGTGGCAAGTTCTTCGTCGGTCGCATCGACGAGGTGACGCGTCCCAACCGCCTCATGCTGTTCTGCAGCTCGCGCGGTGCCGACATCGGCAACGTCGCCGGCAACATGGGCGCCACCGGCTGGGGCGCGAACCCCCCGCCCGACAGCGCGACCACCGAGAAGGTCCCCGGCTATTTCGAGGTTCTTCCGCCCCGGGCGTTCCCCAACGGCCAGCGTGGCGGCGGATCCGCGTCCGGCCCGGCCTGGGTGGCTTCCGACAAGTGGAACGCTCGCTCGGTCGCTCGCGACTGGGGCATGGTGGATGCGCGGTACTTCGAGCAGGTCACGATCGCGATGATGGACAACCACGTGGAGTCCATCAAGATCGATGAACTCCGCGACATGACCCGCTGGTCGAACTACGCCGGCACCGCCAACTGGACCTACCGCCCGGGCAGCACGATGACGAACTGATCCGGCGGACCATCAAGTATCCAAACACAAGAGCCGAGGCCCGAAAGCCTCGGCTCTTTCTGTTTTGGGTTGCGCTTGGGTTGCGGTTTCGGCGGTGGTCGGCGGCCCGGTCCGGTCCGGTCGGGCTTACAGGCCGTCGCGAGGGTTGTTGATCCAGCCCCACTTGGTGTTGGAGCCGTCTCGGTAGAGCTTGAACCACGAGTCCGAGGAGGACTTGACGGTGACGAAGATCTGGTTGGCGACGAAATCCAGCTGGAGGTTCTGGATGCGGTCGTTGCGGTCCGACGGCGGCTTGAAGAGCTCGACGGAGTTGTCGAGATAGACGATGGAGCCGCGTTCGTCGTGGGTGCGAGCGATCTCGTCGACGTTGCCCCACAGGCCGTCGATGTAGGTCTCGTTGTAGAA
>JBIKTT010000471.1:0-2909 GCA_044347925.1 Phycisphaerales bacterium | reverse complement strand
ATCGCCGGAAGCCCGATCCCAAGATAAAGCGGCACCGCGATGTCAAAATCAAGCCCGTACAAAAGCGGCTGCGGATGCAGCGCAATCAGCGCCGCCGCCACAACCAGCGTCAGGAGGATCCCACGCCGCTTGGGCACCTCCGCCCGCGACGTCAAAGCCTTCAGCGGGCTCAGCCGAGCCGCTTTCCACGCAGGCCACACCGCTCCAAGCAGCGCCGCCACCACCGCCCCAAGCCCCGCGTAAAGCAGCCGCCACGTCGGCACGAAAAGCTCGATCTTCAGGTCCGTCCTGAAGTACTCCAAAATCGCCAGCGCCACCCCAAGCCCAAGCGGCACCCCGATCGCCGCTCCGATCACGCCAATCCCAAGCCCCGACCAAAGCTGCGCCTCCGCCACCTGCCACCGCGTCGCGCCGATGCACCGAAGCACCGCAAGCTCGCGCCGCCGCTCCGCGATGTTCACCGTCATCCCCGTCGTGATGATGAACGCCGCCGAAAGAAACGCCATCACGCTCGCCACCATCAACGGGATGTCGTTGTTCTGAAGATTCTTCTTAAACCCCGTGCTCACCTTCTCGGTCGTCTCGAGATTCAGCCCTTCCTTGCCCCCACGCTCCAGCACGACCGGCTTGTACTTCCCCACCGCCATGTTCGCATCCACGCCCTTGCGGAACACGATGTCGATGTTTGTCAGCTTCCCCGCCTGCCCCGTCGCTTTCTCCAAGCTTGGCCGCGTCACCCACGCTTGCGGCCGCCCACCCAAGAGCTCGCTCTTGGTCACCCCGACGATCGTGAACTCCATCGGCCCGCCGAAGAACCGCACGATTTGGATCCGTCCGCCGATCCCGATATCCGCTTTCGCGTTCAGCGCGACCGCTTCCTCAAGACTCGACGCTTTCTCAGGCCCAAGATCCAGCCCCTTGGGCATGTCCCCCGCCGCGATCGTGTCCGCAAGCCGCGACGTCAACTGCGAAAGCCGCGACGAGCGACGAGCATCCTTCCCCTCCCGCCCGCGAAGCCGCTCCAGAAGCACCTGGCTCAGCGCGATTTCCCCGTCCTTCTGCGGCAGCCGACCCTCCGCCAGATCGATCGGACGGATCTTCTGATCAAGCTCGCTCCCCAAGCTGATGATCAGCGTGTTCACCGAGAACGCCCGCACCTCGCGGGAAAAATCGCCGTCCTTTTTCCACACCGGCCGCACGCCGCGAAGCGTCAGGTTGCTCTCAAGCCGCGGCAGCGCCGATTCCACCTCCGGCCACGTCCGCACGACATCAAGAATCCCCGCGTCAAACGGCTTGCCCGCCTGGCTCGGATGAACCCGCGCGTCCGCCGTCCCCACCACCATCGTGAGACGCTTCGACAGCGATCCCTGCACCGACGACATCGCCGCCGTCACCGCCGCGATCAACGCGGCCGACAGAGCCACCACCGCGATCAAAAGCAGCGTCCGGCTACTCCTGACGAAGACATTGCTGGTAGCGAGCCGCAATCCCGGCCGCATCACGACCCTCCGTGTTGAATGTCCCGTGCAGGCGCCCGTCTCGCAGCACCATCACGCTCGAACAGTGCGCCGCCGCCGCCGGCTCGTGCGTCACCATCACAATCGTCACCTTGTAATCCCGCGCCACCGACTCCAGAAGCCCCCACAGATTCTCGCTGCTCGCCGAATCCAGATTCCCCGTCGGCTCATCCGCAAGCAGCACCGGCGGCGACATCAGCAGCGACCGCGCGATCGCCACCCGCTGCTGCTCACCCCCGCTCATCGCGTCCGGACGATGCCCCGCCCGCTCGCCGATCCCAAGCCGGCCCAGAAGCTCCGTCGACCGCGCCCGAAGCTCCGCCTGATTCGCGCCGGCCAGAAGCCCCGGAAGCTCGACGTTCTCAACCGCCGTCAGCGTCGGAATCAGGTTGAACGACTGAAACACGATCCCCACCGTCGACCGCCGATACTCCGTCGCCTGCGTCTCGTTCATCGAGTGCACAGGCTTGCCCGCCACGAAGATCTCGCCCGAGTCCGGCTGATCCAGAGCCGCCAGCAGGTGCAAAAGGGTGCTCTTGCCGCTCCCCGATTGCCCCATGATCGCATAAAAACCCGGCGCATCGATCGTCATCGAGAAGCCGCGGAGAGCCTCAACCCTCCTGCCCCCGATCTCGTACGTTTTGCAAACCTCCCGACAACGGATCATGCCGAACCCTCTGCCGCGACGCGGCGACTCAAGATCCTCCGCGTTCACCGCGCGAGCCCCATCCACACCCAGGCTTCCATCCCCGTCCCGCCCCACGACGGTACGTCCCTTGAATCCACGGCGTTCGCACCACCGAACACTTTCGCGGTACGCTTGGTCGTATGGCTCTGCCACTCTCCAAGCGAGATCCCACGGTCGCGAAGGTGCTCCGCCGCTGGCGGGCGCTCACGGGAGGCACGCGCACCGTGGATGCCGACCGCCGCACCCTCGTCGCGTGCTCGGGCGGTCCGGATTCCGTCGCGCTGGCTCTCGCCCTCCACGCCGCGGGCGGCCTCGCCGGGCTGGCTCATATCGTCCACGACCTGCGACCCGCGACCGAAGCCCACGCCGACCGCGACTTCGTCGCTTCGCTCGCGGCCCGTCTCGGCGTCCCCTTCCTTCACGCGTCCGTCGAGGTCCGTTCGCTCCCGGGCAGCGCCGAGTCCAATGCCCGCACGCACCGATACCGCTCGCTCGCTTTGCTCGCCGAGCAAGCCCGCACGCGGTTCATCGCGACCGGCCACCACGCCGACGACCAGCTCGAAACGCTCATCATGCGCCTCGCTCGCGGATCCGGGCCCGCGGGCCTGCGAGGGATCCTCCCCATCCGCAAGCTCGAAAGCTCGCCCGTGCGTGTCATCCGGCCGTGCCTTGGTGTCCGCCGCGATAAGCTCGCGTCCCTCTGC
>JBIKTT010000317.1:0-3940 GCA_044347925.1 Phycisphaerales bacterium | reverse complement strand
GGCTTTGTCGTCGAGTGCGACGGGCTCTTTGGCGAAGGTCTCGATGCTATCGGAGTAGTCGATGATGTTGAAGCGTTCGCCGGGGGCGAGGCCGTTGATGACGTTGATCGCGGCTTTGCGAGCCTGCTCGAACTTGGCGCCCTGCATGGAGCCTGAGCGGTCGAGGACGATGGTCATCTCGCGGGGGACGGGCTTGAGGTCGGCGGGGCGGTCGGTCGGGACCGCGGCGACGAGGAGGAAGTAGCCGCCCTTGCCGCCGTCGATGGAAGCGTCGGGGTAGGCGTAGAGGGTGGCGGAAGCGGCTTTGGCGTCGGTGGGGGAGAGGGTGGCGAGGCGGAAAGAGCCGGGTCCGGAAGCGGAGTTGGCTGGGACGGTGATGACGAACTCACCCGAGCCTGTGCGTTCGGAGACGAGGTCGTGGCTTGGCGAGAAGACGGTGGAGACGGGAGCGGAGGACTTGACGGTGGCTTTGATCGTCCAAGGGACGGAGGTTTGGGTGGCGAGGGATTCGGTCTTGGGGAGGACGTAGTCGACTCGGCCGGCGTCGGCGGTGAGGAGCTGCTCGAAGACGATGCGGATTTTCTGGGTGGCTCCGGCGGGGACGGGGAAGGCGGAGGAGCGGATGACGCCCATGCCGGCGAATTCGAGGAGAGCGGGGTCGCGAGCGCCGCGGACGATCGAGTCGTAGATGCGGCGGGCTTCGTCGCGGGGGAGGATGGTGGCGGTGGGCTCTGGGCCGGTGCCGTCGTACTGGAGCGAGCGGACGGTGACGCCGTCGGGGACGGGCAGGAGGAGCTCGGCCTGCTGGGGGGAGCCGGTGGTGTTGGTGACGGAGATTTCGAGGCTTGTGGTAGCGAGCTGGTCGACGATGGAGATGTCGGCGGCGACGGCGGAGATGGCAACGGCGGCCCAGGCGCGAGGGACGCGGTTGGCTTGGGGCATGACGAAGATTCGGTCGACGGGCGGAGTGGCGGCGGGGGGTGCCGAGGTTGGGACGGGCTGGCCGACGGCGAGGGTGGACCCCGCGACCATCGGGAGGGCGAGGGCCAGAGCGAGGATGGGGAGGGCGAGCGGTCGGACGAAGGGCAGGGTTCGGACGCGCATGGCAGGTCTCCGTGGGCGGACGCGAGCACCGCGCCCAATGGTGGTCTAGCGTTGCTCGCGGTGTATTGGTTCACGGGGGCGCGGGAACCGGAGCATCCGGGCGTTCGTATTTGGTTTGTAGAGGTTCGCGGGCAGGCTCGCGACAGGGAGGCACGATGGCCAAAGCGATGGTCGATCCGGTGGAACTGCGGCGGTTTGCGCAGGACCTCAAGCGGTTCAACGGCAACCTGACGGCGCAGCTTGCGGCTTTGCAGGGGCGGCTGAACGACCTTGGGCAGTCGTGGCGCGATCAGGAGCACACGAAGTTCGCGGAGGAATTCGAAGCGACGATGAAGGTGCTGAGCCGGTTCACCGACGCGGCGGACAAGCACATCCCGTTCCTGCTTCGCAAAGCGGAGAAGATCGAGGAGTATCTGAATCAGCGGTAGGAAGTCACGGAGTCACGAAGCGAAAAGGCACGAGGATTGAGGTCCTCGTGCCTTTTGGTTTTGAACTTCGTGACTTTGTGACTCTGTGACTTCGTGACTGATTCGATCAGTCCTCGACGTTCCTGGGTTTGAACGCGGCGATGACGGCGGCTTGGACCTGCGGGGGCGTGGGCTCGTCGTGGGAGTAGTCCATGCTGTAGGAGCCAGCGCCGCCGGTCATGCTCTTGAGCTCGTTGGCGTAGTTCTGAAGCTCGGCGAGCGGGGCGATGGCCCTGACGATGCAGACATCGCCGGTGGTGACCTCGCTGTCTTGGACTCGGCCGCGTTTGGTCGAGAGGTGGCCGGCGATGTCGCCGAGGTAGCGGCTTGGAGCGGAAACCTCGAGATTGACGAAGGGTTCGAGGAGCTTGGGCTTGGCTTTGGAGATGGCGTCGATGAAGGCTCGGCGGCCAGCGGTGATGAACGCGATTTCCTTGCTATCAACGTCGTGGTACTTGCCGTCGTACACGGCGCAGCGGATGCCGGACATGGGGTAACCGGCGAACGCGCCTTCGGTCATGACCTGCCTGACGCCTTTTTCGATGGCGGGCCAGTACTGACGCGGGACGGTGCCGCCAACGACTTCGGAGACGAACTCGAAACCTTCGGGGTGGTCGGCGGGGAGGGGCTCGATGCGGAGGTAGACCTCGCCGAATTGTCCCGAGCCGCCGGTCTGCTTCTTGTGGCGGTGGTGGCCCTCGGCTTTGGCGGAGATGGTTTCCTTGTAGGCGACCTTGGGGGTGCTTGTGGTGACGTCGATGCCGCCGGCTTTGAATTTTTCGAGGATGATGCGGAGGTGGAGTTCGCCCAAGCCGCGGAGGACGGTCTGGCCGGTGGCGGCGATGCGTTCAACGCGGAAGCAGGGGTCCTCGAGCATCAGGCGGTGGGAGATGGTCGAGAACTTGGTTTCGTCGGCGTGGTTTTTGAGTTCGACGGCGAGACCGAAGAGGGGCTTTGGGATCTGGAGGGGGTTGAGGTGGACGGAGTCGTACTCGTGGCTGTCGTGGAGGACGCAGTTGAAGTGGATCTCGTCGACCTTGGAGATGGCGGCGATCTCGCCGGGTCCGACCTCGTGGACCTCGACGTGCTCCTTGCCCTGGAGCTTGAAGAGGTGGCTGATGCGGACGGGCTTCTTCATCTCGTCGATCAGGATGTCGGTCTTGGCGCGGAGGGTGCCTTGGTGGACACGGAAGACGCCGAGCTTGCCGACGAAGGGGTCGGTCGTGATCTTGAAGACGTGGGCGATGAGCGGAGCCGCGGGGTCGGGCTTGGCGTGCCACTCGACGTCCTCGCCGCCTTCTTTTTCGCGGCGGACAAACTCGGGCGGGTTCACCTCGACGGGGCTGGGGCAGAGGCTCGCGAAGACGTGAAGGAGGTCGTCGATGCCAGCGCCAGTTTTGCCCGAGCAGAAGCAGACGGGGATGAGGTGGGCGTCTTCGAGGGACTTCTCGAACGCGGCGTGGAGCTTGGCCGGATCGAACCCGGCGCCCTCGCCCTTCTCGAGGTACTCCATCGTGAGTTCGTCGTCGACCTCGATGACTTGCTCCACGATCTGCTTGTGGGCTTCGTGAACGGAGGAGAAGTCGGTCTCATCGCCGGCGGCGTCGTTGCCGTCGTGCTCGAAAACGTTGATGACCTTGGTGCCGTTGGCGGTGGGGAGGTTGATCGGGAGAGCGACGGAGCCGAAGGTGGCCCGGATGGATTCGAGGATGCCGGGGAGATCGGCGTTGGGATCATCGATCTTGGAGACGATGATCATCCTCGGGATTTTCCGCTGTTCCGCGACGGACATCAGGCGGCGGGCGACGGAGTCGATGCCCTTGACGGCGTCGATGGTGACAGCGATGGTTTCGCACGCGGGGAAGCACGCGATGGCGTGGCCGATGAAGTCTGCGAGGCCGGGCGTGTCGATGACCTGGACGTCATGGCCTTCGTACTCGAAGTGGACGAACGAGGGCTGAAGCGAGTGCTTGTGGTGCTTCTCCTCGTCGGTGAAATCCGAGACGGTGTTCCCCTCCGCGACCGAGCCCGGCTTCTTGATGGCGCCGGCGGCGAAGAGAAGCCGTTCGGTGATGGTCGTCTTTCCCGCGGCGGTGGTGCCGCAGAGGCAGATCGTCCTCACGTTGGCGGGCTTGCTCGCGTCGGAGCCCTTGGATGCGCCAGAGGTCGTGGAGGGGGTGGTTGGAGTTACCGCCATCGGACACAGACTCCTTTCATGCTTCGCCGGTGTGGGTGGCAAAGCGGGCTGTCGGCGGTCGACGGCTTTACGCGGTCGGGCCATTCCCGATCGTGGCGTCGGCCTTGGTTTCAGTCTAAACCCTTTTCTCGCCGGGCGTATGGCGATCTCGCCCGGATTCACGATTTTGCGT
>JBIKTT010000318.1:0-3940 GCA_044347925.1 Phycisphaerales bacterium | reverse complement strand
CCGGCGCACTCCGGGCACGTCCGGGCACCGTCGGCGTCGGGCGCGATGCTTGAGAGATCGTACAGGCAGAAGGGGCAGAGCTTGATCGCAAGGGCGCCGTCCGTGTACGCGGGGCGGTACATGCGCCGGAAGATCGGCAGCACGAAGCGCTCATAGCCGAGGATGAAGAGCGGGATCGAGACGGCGACCCAGAAGAAGAAATCGGCGGTCGTGCGGTTGAGCCGCGGAACCAGAACGATCGTCCCGAGCACTCCGGCGATGACGAGGGTGACCGTTCCGCCCAGGAGCATGCCGGCGAGCCAGGTGCGGCGGAGGATGTGCTTGCGAATGCTCCAGAGCGCGGGGCTTCCCGGGTGGTTGGCGAAGCCGCGCGGCGGGCCGAGGGCGTCGAGGAGCGGCACGACGCGCTTTGCGCCGCGGTGATCGGTGATCTCGACGCGGGTGATGTCAAGAAGGAAGCGTTCGGGCATGCGGGGTATGCTCGGGAGCGATGAGACGCCGCTGGTTCGCCATTGTGGCTTGGTGGTGCGGGCTGTCGTGGGTCTTCGGCGTGATTTGTACGCTCGGTGTGGCGTGGGCGATCGCGATGACGGCGGATCTCAACGCCTTTCGCGGCCAGTATCGCACGGATGCATCTTCGTGGCGGACGCCGGGGTATCTGGCGGATGTGCTTCCCGAGCCCAAAGCGGGGCGTGAGATGCCGGGGCGGGCGGCGGGGTATCGGCAGGTCGCGACGGACTTTCCCGTTCCGACGGAGCGCGGGCTTGATGGCGGGTGGTTCACGATCTGGTCGTCGGAGTTCGGCTGGCCGATGGACGCGGTGCGAAGCGACTCGCTGACGTATCGTGCGATGCGGCCGGGACAGACGAGCGATCGGGTGGAAGCGATCAAGGTGGCGTTTGCGGAACGGGCGGGGCTCAACGCGGGGATCGAGATCCGCTGGCTTGGCGCGACAGGGAAGCCGCGCCGGCTTCCGACGGGGATCATCTGGGCGGGCTTTCTGGCGAACTCGGCGATGTACGGGTTTGTCGGGGGCGTAGTCGGCGTGGGTGTGTGGGCGATGGTGAAGGGCGTTCGGCGCTGGGTGCGGGTGCGGAAAGGACGATGCGTCGGGTGCGGGTACGAGGTCGGCGGGCTTGCGAAGTGCCCGGAATGTGGCTGGGAACGCGTGGTTGCGGCCGGGGGGCCATCGGGGCGGGCGGCATAACCTCAGGCGGGCGATGAGTACGCCGGTCGAGGAGCTTGCATGGGTCAGGAACAGAGCAACGGAGTGGTCGCCGAGCCGGCTTTGGTCAAGCGTGCGGGGTGGGATTATGCGCCCGCGCCCGAGACGGTGAAGGTCGCGATCAAGCCGCGGTACGGGCATTTCATCGGGGGCAAGTTCGCCTCTGGCAAGCCTGGAAAGGGTGAGCCGGCGGTGTTTGAGACGATCAACCCGGCGAATGAACAGAAGCTCGCGGAGGTTTCGCAGGGGTCGGCGAGCGATGTCGATGCGGCGGTGCAAGCGGCGGCGAAAGCTCAGCCGAAGTGGGCGGGTTTGGCGGCGGGTGAGCGGAGCAAGTATCTGTTCCGGCTGGCGCGGCGCGTGCAGGAGCGGGCTCGCGAGCTTGCGATCCTCGAGACGATGGATTCGGGCAAGCCGATCAAGGAAAGCCGGGATGTGGATGTGCCGCTGGTGGCGGCGCACCTGTTCTATCACGCGGGGTGGGCGGACAAGCTGAAGTATGCGTTTCCGGGGCGGACGCCGACGCCGGTGGGTGTGTGCGGGCAGATCATCCCGTGGAACTTTCCGCTTTTGATGGCGGCGTGGAAGATCGGGCCGGCGCTGGCGTGCGGCAACACGGTGGTGCTTAAGCCCGCGGAGACGACGCCGCTGACGGCGCTGCGGCTTGCGGAGATCATCGAGGAGTGCGAGCTACCGCCGGGCGTGGTGAACGTGGTGACGGGGGATGGGCGGACGGGAGCGGCGCTGGTGGCGCATCCGGGGGTGAACAAGATCGCGTTCACGGGTTCGACGGAGGTGGGCAAGCGGATCGCGGCGGCGGTGAGCGATCCGGGTCGCAAGGGCGACGTGCCGAAGCTGACGCTTGAGCTTGGCGGGAAGAGCGCGAACATTATCTTTGAGGATGCTTCGATCGATCAGGCGGTGGAGGGGATCATCGCGGGGATTTACTTCAATCAGGGCGAGGTGTGCTGCGCGGGGTCGCGGCTTTTCGTGCAGGAGTCGATCCTGGACGTGGTCATCAAGAAGCTGCGTCAGCGGATGGCGAGTCTTCGCGTCGGCGACCCGATGGACAAGAACACGGATGTCGGAGCGGTGAACTCCAGGCAGCAGCTTGCGACGATTGAGAAGTACATCCGGATCGGGGCGGAGGAGGGGGCGGAATTGGTGAGTCCCGGCGGAGAACCGATCGGCGGGTTCGCGAAGGGGTTCTTCTGCCGGCCGTGTTTCTTCACGGGCGTGCAGCCGGCGCACACGATCGCTCGCGAGGAGATTTTCGGGCCGGTCTTGAGCGTGATGAGTTTCCGCACGCCGGAAGAAGCGATCACGCGGGCGAACAACTCGCCGTACGGGCTCGCGGCGGGGGTGTGGACGGACAAGGGGTCGAAGATCTTCCAGATCGCGCGGCAGCTGAAAGCGGGCGTGGTGTGGATGAACACGTACAACAAGTTCGACCCGGCGAGCCCGTTCGGTGGGTTTAAGGAGTCGGGGTTCGGGCGCGAGGGGGGGATGCAGGGGCTTCGGGGGTATGTGAATTTGTGAGTGAGACCACCATGAACGACCGAATCGACGTGCTGAAGACGTACAAGCTTTACATCGACGGGAAGTTTCCGCGGACGGAGAGCGGGCGGACGATGGAGGTCGTGACCGCTTCGGGTGATGTCCACCTGTGCAAAGCTTCGCGGAAGGACCTGCGGGATGCCGTCGAAGCGGCTCGGAAGGCGCACGCGGGGTGGGCGGCGGCGACGGCGTATCTGCGCGGGCAGATCTTGTACCGAATCGCGGAGATGGTCGAGGGGAAGCGGCGCGAGCTTGCGGATGCGATCGACGCGGTGAGAGCGGGCGGGAAGAAACCGGCGGCCAAGGGCAAGCGGGCTCGCGTGCTGAAAGCGGAAGAGGAAGTGACGCTCGCGGTGGACCGGCTGGTTCATTTTGCGGGCTGGGCGGACAAGTTCGCGCAGGTGCTTGGGTGCAACAACCCGGTGGCGGGGCCGTTCTACAACTTCACGGTGCCCGAAGCGATGGGGGTTGTGGTCGCGGTGTGTCCGGATGAGGCGCCGCTGCTTGGGCTCGTGTCGCTGGTGGCACCGGCGATCGTGTCGGGGAACGCGGCGATCGTTATTCCGAGCGTGACGAATCCGATCCCGGCGGCGGTGTTTGCGGAAGCGTGCGCTACGGGGGATGTGCCGGGGGGCGTGGTGAACGTGCTGACGGGTGAGCGGGCGGAACTGCTGCCGTTTGTGGCTTCACATCGGGATGTGGATGGCGTGATCGCGGCGAACCTGCCGGCGGAGCACGCGGCGCTGCTTCGGAAGGGTGTGGCGGAGAATTTGAAGCGGGTGTCGATCCACACGGTCGACTTCGCGGATGTGGAAGCGTGCGAGCATCCGTGGTGGATCGAGCCGCTTGTGGATATGAAGACGATGTGGCACCCCGCAGGGGCGTAGTGGCCTTGGCGGACGCCTGACAAAATCCAAAAATAGCTGATTGAGCGAAAAGGACTTGACACCGCCTCATTGTTAGTGAATACTAAACTAGTGTTCGCAAACAAAGGAGGATCTCTTGGCCGAGTCCCCGCTCCAACCCGATCCAGCGTCCGGTCCCGTTCCCGCTTCCAGTCCTGAGTCCGTGACCGCTTCTGACGGAACGTCTTCTGGCGAGCCGCCCAGGCGCGCGGTGCGCGACAGGCAAGCCGCGGCGTGGAGGAGTTTGCACGCC
>JBIKTT010000314.1:0-3947 GCA_044347925.1 Phycisphaerales bacterium | reverse complement strand
GCGGTCGTCCGCCACCCGCAGTTCGGCCGGGGCAAGGTGATGTCGGTCTCCAAGGGCCAGAACGCCCGGGCCGTCATCAACTTCGACGGCGTCGGTGTCAAAACCCTCGTCCTTGAGTACGCCCGGCTCACCCGCGTCACCTAAACCCGTTCCGGGCGGGCGGCCTTCACGTCCGCTTTCCGGTTCTTAACGCATCCAGGCCCGACCCGAGCCAGTTCGCGGGCCCGCCGGAGGCCCCGGGGACCCGGGATTCACGACTTCGGGGGGTGAGGGCCGATTCAGAGAACCTAGACAGGAGATGGCTGCATGGAGATCGTGATCGTCGGGCTGGGCAAGATGGGCGGAAACATGGCGGAACGCCTCCTCAAAGGGGGCCACTCGGTCATCGGGGTGGATCCCAACCCCGAAGCCGCCTCCCGGATCAAAGCCAGCGGCGGTGCGCACGCTCCGGACATGAAAGCCGCTCTGGCCGCGCTCAAAGGCGGTCCCGGCACCCGCCACCTCTGGCTGATGATCCCCGCCGGCGCCCCCGTCGACGCCGCGATCGCCCAGATCCTCCCCTCGCTCGCCCCCGGCGACACCATCATCGACGGCGGCAACAGCAACTACAAGGACACCATCCGCCGCGGCAAGGAACTCGCCGCCAAGGGCATCCATTTCGTCGACTGCGGAACTTCCGGCGGCGTCTGGGGCCTCGCCAACGGCTATTCAATGATGATCGGCGGCCCCGAAGCCGCCGTCGAACGCATGCGGCCCATCTTCGAGACCCTCGCCCCGGGCAAGAACACCGGCTGGGGTCGCGTCGGCCCCACCGGATCGGGCCACTTCGTCAAGATGGTGCACAACGGAATCGAGTACGGCATGATGCAAGCCTTCGCCGAAGGCTTCGCCATCATGCACAAAAAGACCGAGTTCGGCCTCGACCTCGCCCAGGTCTCCGCCATCTGGCAGGTCGGCTCCGTCGTCCGTTCCTGGCTCCTCGACCTCACCGCCGAAGCCCTCAAAGCCGACCAGACCCTCGCCGACATCAAGCCCTTCGTCTCCGACAGCGGCGAAGGACGCTGGACCGTCGCCGAAGCGATCGACCTCGACGTTTCCGCCCCGGTCATCACGCTCAGCCTCCTCGCCCGCCTCGAATCACGCGATAGCGAGGGTTACGCCCACCGCATGCTCTCGGTCATGCGCAACGCCTTCGGCGGCCACGCGATGCAGAAGAAGTAAGACCCAAGCACTGAACACAGTGGCGCAGCGGGACGCAGGGAAGGGAAACTCGCAAAGGCAGACGGGTTCAGCGCTTTCTTGTCTGTCCATTCTCGCTGTCTTTCTCGGCGTTCCTCCGTGCCTCTGCGTTCCAATCCTTCCGAGCCCGCTCAATGGGCGTACCTTGAGAGTCTCATGCCGACCATTCCCGAACGCCACCTCCTGACCGTCTTTGGAGCAACCGGCGACCTCGCCCACCGCAAGGTCCTGCCCAGCCTCTTCAAACTCGGCACGCAAGGCTCCGCCAAGGGCCGCGCGATCGTCCTCGGATGCGCCCGCGCCGGGATGGACGACGCCGCTTTCCGAGCTTCGGTCGCCAAGTCGCTCCTCGAGCACGGCGAGAAGCCCGACCTCGTGAAGGAATGGACCGAGAAGTTCCTCTTCTTCCAGTCTCTCGGCGACGCCGGGGCCGAGGCTTTCACTCGCCTCAAGCAGCGCATCGAGAAGCTCGAATCCGAGCACAATCTCTACCAGCACCGCATCTTCTACCTCGCCCTTCCGCTCCCCGCCTTCCCCCCCACCATCGAAGCTTTCGGCCAGTCCGGCCTGAACAAGTCCAAGGGCTGGACCCGTCTCGTCGTCGAAAAGCCCTTCGGCCACAACCTCGAGTCCGCGCAGTCGCTCAACGCCCTCGTCCACCGCTTCTTCGATGAAAGCGATGTCTACCGACTCGACCACTACCTCGGCAAAGAGACGGTGCAGAACCTCATCGCGTTCCGGTTCGGCAACTCGCTCTTCGAGCCGCTCTGGAACCGTGACCGCGTCAAGCAGGTCGAGATCACCGTCGCCGAGGAGCTCGGCGTCGAGGGCCGCGGCGCGTTCTACGAGAAAGCCGGCGCCGTCCGCGACATCATGCAGAACCACATGATGCAGCTCCTCTGCCTCACCGCCATGGAGCCTCCCTCCGTGCTCGACGGCACCGCCGTCGCCAACGAGAAAATCAAGGTCGTTCAGGCGATGGAGCCCCTCACCGCCCGAGACGTCGTCCTCGGCCAGTACGCTCCGGGCGAACTCAGCGGCAAGATCATGAAGGGCTACCGCGAGGAAGCCGGCGTCGCGCCGGACTCCAAGACCGAAACCTTCGCCGCCGCTCGAATCCACATCAACAACTGGCGCTGGCAGGGCGTCCCCTTCTTCCTCCGCACCGGCAAACGCATGCCGCGCAAAGCAACCCGCATCATCGTCACCTTCAAAGCCCCCCCCGCCGCCGTCTTCAACCCCTACATCGTCTGCGGACTCCAGAGCAACCGCCTCGAAATCACCCTCCAGCCCAACGAAGGCTTCAACCTCTCCTTCCAGACCAAGATCCCCGGCGAAGGCATGAAGCTCGAAACCCAGGAGATGCGCTTCCGCTACGCCGACACCTACGGCCAGCTCCCCGAGGCCTACCAGACCCTCATGCTCGACGTCATGCGCGGCGACAGAACCCTGTTTGTGCGCAACGACGAGGTCGAACTCTCGTGGGACAAGTTCGCCGGCGTCGTCGATGGCACCCTCCCCGTGCACGAATACCCCGCCGGAAGCTGGGGCCCCCAGGCGGCGGAGAAGCTCCTCGCGGGCGATGAATGCTGCTGGACGGACTTCTAGAAAGGTCCGGCGACCAGCCGATAGGTCCGGGTTAGGGTTGGGCCGAAGCCGAAAGCCCCCCACCCCTCCCGGACCGCGACCGCAGGGGTTTGATAGGCGGGGGTGGGATGTCTATAGTCGTGGCCCAAGAAATCGCGGCAGGCTCCGCCTGTTCGCTCCAAAGCTTGCGTTCGGAGTTTCAACGTCATGTCGAAAAACAAGACCCACAAGGGCCTTCTCAAGCGCATCCGCATCTCCAAGACCGGCAAGGTCCGCCACCGGACGGCCGGCCACAAGCACTTGCGCTCGGGCAAGGGCGGCAACCGCCTCCGCAAGCTCCGCAAGGACCCCTTCATCTCCAACTCCGACGCCGTCCGCCTCGAGCGGGCTCTGTTCCGCCGCCTCCGCGGCCGCGACATGGCTCGTTCCGCGATGCGTAAGAGCCCCTCGCCCGAGCAGCGCAAAGCCGCCAAGGCCGAGAAGAAGGCCACCGCCGCGAAGGTCTCTCGCGCCTGGGCCAAAGCCACCGACGGCAAGTCCGTCAAGGCCACCGCCAAAGCCGCCGCCGCCAAGAAGTAGATCGTCTCTCATTGAAGCCCGGGTTGTCCGGGCTTTTGATTTTCACTGCACGACGGGTCCAAGCGAGGCTTTGAGCCTCCCCCGCTCGAGCCGAAGGAGTTTCGTCCATGCCACGCGTTAAAAAGGGCGCCGCCCGTACCCAAGCTCGTAAACGTCGAATGCTCCGCGCTCGCGGCAAGTTCGGCGGCCTGTCCAAGTCCCCGTACCTGGCGGAGATCGCCGAGTATCGTGGTGGCGTCTTCGCCTACCGCTCCCGCCGCATCCGCAAGCGCGACATGCGCGGCCTCTGGATCGTCCGCATCACGGCCGCCTGCCGCATGCGTGGCACCCGCTACAGCCTCTTCATCAACGGCCTCAAGAACGCCGGCATCGTCCTTAACCGCAAGATGCTCTCCGAGCTCGCCATCCGCGACCCCAAGGTCTTCGACAAGATCTGCGCCATCGCCGTCAAGGCTTCGAAAGCCACCCCGGCCAACGCCGCGGCCTAAGCGATAAAGCACAAGCTTCAAGTCACTCACAAAAGCCCCGAGGTTCGCCTCGGG
>JBIKTT010000315.1:0-3947 GCA_044347925.1 Phycisphaerales bacterium | reverse complement strand
CGCCGGCCCAGTACCGTCGAGGTCCACCGCCACCACCGAATCGACGTAGCTCGTGAACCCGGCGCCCGGCGCTGAAGAGAGCGGGACGATCGTGCTCAAAGCCACATCGACGCGACCCACGCCCGCCACCGGCGAACCGCCGAACGAAGCGAACTGACCGAACCCAAGCAAGCCCTCCATCACGCCCGGAGCGGAGATCGAAGCGGCATTCTTCGGGTAGGGGATGTTCGAGACCGTGTCGTAGGTCCCGCTTACCACGCGGCGGACCGCATCGCCGTTCCACGCGACAAGATCGGTCGCCACGCCGCCGACCGTCGCTCGCACCGGAATCACAAGCTCGGCTGGAGCGCCGCCCTCACCGTCGAAATCGTGCAAGCACATCTGACCTGGGACCTGCGTCGCCGCGAGGCCCGGGATCGCTTCCCAGTCGATGCCGTTCATCACCGCGACGTTCGTCGCCGGAACGCCGCCTACCGCCGTGAAGAACCCGGAGATCGCAAGCAGCGGAGGACGCGGACCGGACCCGTCCGGATCAAACGGCTGCAACCCCGAGACGCGGTGCGGAGAAAAACTCTGCACCAAGCCGAGGTCATTCCATGAGCCGTCGATCCAGGCCGAAACACGCTGATTCGCGTGGATCAGCCACGGAACTCGCGGGCCATCGCCATCAGGGTCAAAGCTCGCGAGCGCCCCCCACGAACTCGTCGTCGTCTCCGTCATCGCGCCGACCGGTACCCACGCCGTCCCGTTCCACATGACCACTCGGCTCGGCGACTGCCCCATGCGGATCGCGTACACCCGCTCGGGCTCGGGCCCGGGGCCGTCCGGATCGTGAAGCGTCGAACGCCCCATGTGATTTCCGCTCGGGATCTCCGGATAAACCTCCCACGCCGAACCGTCCCATGTCGCCATGCTCCCGGCGACTCCGTCGCGCTCCACCCAGCCAACGACGGCAAGGACCGCCGGCTTGTCCCGCCCATCCCGATGCCACGCGTGGAGGTTCATCCGGGCGAAGTTGTTGTCAAAGCGAAGGGTGGGAATGGACCCGTTGCCATCCCCAAGCCTGTAAAGCGTGGGAAGGACGCCCACCGTCTGTCCCGAAGCGGCTGCGGTCAGAAGGGTGAGGCTGAATGCGGAAGTCAAGCGATTCATGCGAGTCTCCTTGGTTGAGGCCCCGCAGGGCCCGCATCCCCAAAGCCGCAAACCGCACCGCCACCCCTTCACGATTTCTCGAGTTTCCGAACTTCTCGGCCCCTTGACACCGACCATTCACCGTCCTTCGCTTGGTGATGCGAGCCATCGTCGTCGAGCGTCAGGGCAACCCCGTCACTCCCAACATCGCTTTCCGTGCCGACTGGCCCGAGCCGGCGGCTCCCGGCCCCGGGCAAGCTCTGCTCCGCACGCTCGCCACCGCCTTCAACCACATGGACCTCTGGGTCGGTCGCGGCGTCCCCGGCCTCACGCTCACATACCCCCGTGTTTCCGGCTGCGACGCGTGCGCGGTCGTGGAAGCCGTCGGCCCGGGGGTCGATGCCGCTTGGGTTGGCAAACGTGTCATCGTCAACGCCGCGACCGTCGTGCCGGAGCGCGAACACCCCGCCGACCCGCCGGCGACGACGCTTGCTCCGATCTACGAGCTCATCGGCGAGCACCACAACGGCATGCTTTGCGAGAAGTTTCTCGCTCCCGCCGCCAACCTTGCGACGGTGGGGGAAGCGGACCCCGTGCAAGCCGCCGCGTTCGGCCTGTGCGCCCTCACCGCGTGGTCGATGATGATCACCAAAGCCAAGCTCGCCTGCGGTCAGACCGTCCTCATCACCGGCATCGGCGGCGGCGTCGCGACCAGCGCCCTTCAGATCGCCAAGCAGCGCGGCTGCCCCGTCGCCGTCACCAGCCGTCACCAGTGGAAGGTCGATCAAGCCAAGAGCTTGGGAGCCGACCTCGCCATCCTCGACAAGGGGCAGGACTGGTCCAAGGAGGTCCGCGTCTGGACCAACAAACGCGGCGTCGATCTCGCGGTTGATTCCTCCGGGAAAGCCACGCACCTCAACTGCATCAAGTCCCTCGCTCGCGGCGGCGCGTATGTCACGCCCGGCTGCACCAGCGGCCCCGACGCGACGACCGACCTCGCTCGCATTTTCTGGAACCAGCTCCGTCTCTTCGGGTCCACGATGGGGACCAATGCCGAGTTCCGCGAGGTCGTGAGCTTGTTCCGCGCGGGGGCGATCACCGCCGTCGTCGACCGCGTCTTTGACCCCACCGACGCTCAGCAGGCCTACGCCCGCCTCGAGCAGGGTGAGCAGTTCGGCAAGATCGTGATCAAGTGGTAAGCCCGCTCCGGTGTGGGTTCGGGCGAAACGCACCCACCCGGAAGCCGGACGCGGACGCGGCGGGATTTGGTACACTCGGGCCATGAACAAGCCCCTTCTCGCCGGTCTGGTCGGGATCGTGTCCGCTTTCGCCGGGCTGCCCGTGTCCGCAACGACCCATCTTGAGCCGCTCGCCCCGGCGACGTCGCTGGCGGCCGATGCCGCTCCCGACGCGGACCACGAAGCCCGCATGGGGTGGTGGCGCGACGCCCGCTTCGGCATGTTCATCCACTGGGGCTTGTACGCGATCCCCGCGGGCGAATGGCCCGGCAAGGGCAACCGTCACGGCGAGTGGATCCGCGACACGGCCCAGATCCCGCTCGAGGAATACGACAAGCTGAAAGCCAAGTTCAACCCGACCAAGTTCGACGCCGACGCGTGGGTCGCGCTCGCTCAGGAAGCCGGGATGCGGTACCTGGTCATCACCAGCAAGCACCACGACGGCTTTGCGCTCTTCGATTCCGCCCAGACCGACTGGGACGTGATGTCCACGCCCTTCAAACGCGACATCATGAAGGAGCTTTCCGACGCTTGCAAGAAGACCAAAGCGGGCACGGCCAGCGGCGGGCCGACGTACCCCGTCCGCTTCTGCATGTACCACTCCATCATGGACTGGCATCACCCGGACTACCTCCCTCGCCGCCCGTGGGAGAAAGCCGCTCGCGGCACCGACGGCGCCGACTTTGACCGGTTCGTCACGTACCTGAAAGCCCAGCTCGCCGAGATCTGTTCGCCGAAGTATGACCCCGGCCTGATCTGGTTCGACGGCGAGTGGGAAGGCACCTGGACGCACGAGCGCGGCAAGGACCTGCACGCGTACATGCGGAAGATCGCGCCCAACGTCGTCGTCAACAACCGCATCGACAAGGGCCGCGCCGGCATGGAAGGCTCGACCGAAGCCGGCTTCCTCGGCGACTATGCGACCCCCGAGCAGACCATCCCCGAGACCGGCCTCCCCGGCGACTGGGAGACCTGCATGACGATGAACGGCAACTGGGGGTACAACGCCGCCGACAAGAACTTCAAGAACACGACGGACCTCGTACAAAAGCTCTGCGATATCGCCAGCAAGGGCGGCAACTTCCTCCTCAACGTCGGACCGACCGCCGAGGGCGAAATTCCGCCCGAAAGCGTCAAGATGCTCAAGGAGATTGGGGCGTGGATGCGGGTCAACGGCGAAGCCATCTACGGCACGCAGCGGAGCCCGCTCAGCGAGATGCCCAAATGGGGCCGCGTCACGCTCAAGTCCGTCAAGGGCGACAACGGCAATCTGGTTACCCGCTTGTACCTGCACGTCTTCGAGATGCCCGCAGACGGCAAGCTCGTCCTGCCCGGGCTGCTGAATGAGCCGGTGAAAGCGTGGGCTTTGCACGCTCCCGCTCGGGAGGCCAAGCTCGTGGCCAAGCAGCTTGGCGGGTCGATCGAGGTGGATGTTTCGGCCGCGATGGACGCGGTGAAATCCGCGCCGGCTCCGGTCACGGTCTTTGCGATTGAGGTCGGCGGCGCGCCCGACGCTTCCATCGC
Organism: Phycisphaerales bacterium; assembly: GCA_044347925.1. Taxonomy (GTDB): domain Bacteria; phylum Planctomycetota; class Phycisphaerae; order Phycisphaerales; family UBA1924; genus UBA2396. Next base: position 54 of record JBIKTT010000315.1, on the reverse strand, counting down.
CCCGACGATCAACGCGTTCGCCGACCAGTTCGTCACCTCGACCGATGTCACGAT
>JBIKTT010000316.1:0-3947 GCA_044347925.1 Phycisphaerales bacterium | reverse complement strand
CCAACAGCCCGATCTATGGCGCGAAGTTCCTCGCGTACGACAGCAGCAAAGCGGCCGTGAACATGTTCACGAACCACCTCGCGCACGAGCTCAAGGGCACACCGATCAAGGTCAACTCCGCCCACCCCGGATGGGTCAAGACCGACATGGGCGGCGAGCAGGCGCCGATGGAGATCGTGGATGGAGCGAAGACGAGCGTCGAGCTCGCGACGCTTCCGGAGAACGGGCCCAGCGGTGGTTTCTTCCACATGGGCGTGCACATGCGCTGGTGATCGGAGGACCTTCGACGATGCCCACGCTTCAAACTCCCATCAAGATCGGCCCGCTCACGGCGCGGAACCGGGTGTTCATGGCTCCGCTCACCCGTTCGCGGGGCGACGATCACGAGGTGCCGACGGACCTGGTCGTCGAGCACTACCGGCAGCGGGCTTCGGCGGGCCTGATCATCTCGGAAGCGTCGCCGATCTCGCCGCAGGGGCGGGGATATCCGTGGACGCCGGGGCTTTTCTCTCCCGAGCAGGTCCGCGGGTGGAAAGCGGTGACGGACGCGGTTCATGCCGAGGGTGGGCTGATGTTCGCCCAGCTCTGGCACGTGGGGCGGATCTCGCACCCGGACTTTCAGCCCGGCGGCGGGCTCCCGGTCGCGCCGTCGGCGATTGATCCGGGCGGGGAAGCACGTACGCCGGCGGGCCTCAAGCCGCGTGTCGCACCGCGTGCCCTCGACATCGGCGAGATTCCGGGGGTCATGGAGGATTACCGCCGCGCGGCGGCCAACGCGAAAGCCGCGGGATTCGACGGCGTTGAGCTTCATGGAGCCAACGGGTACCTGCCCGACCAGTTCCTGCGGGATTCGACCAACCATCGCACGGATCGGTACGGCGGTTCGATCTCCAACCGGGCCCGGTTCATGCTCGAAGCGGCTCAGGTGTGCATCGACGTCTGGGGCGCGTCGCGGGTGGGCGTACGGCTGAATCCGTCCATCATCACGCCGGGGATGACCGATTCGACGCCGCGTGAGACGTTCGGGCACGTGGTGCACGAGCTTGGCAAGCTTGGCGTCGCGTACCTGCACATCATGGAGCGCGTCTCGTACGACCTCACGCCGCCGAGCGACGAGGGGAACATCAACGTCGGGTACTTCCGGCCGATGTACGACGGGGTGCTGATCGCGAACTCAGGGTTCGATCTTCAGAAGTCGCAGCGATACCTGGACAACGGCTGGGCGGACGCGATCGCGTTCGGCCGGCTTTTCATCGCCAACCCGGATCTGCCCGAGCGGCTCCGCAGGCAGGCATCGGGGGAGCCGGTGACGTTGAACGAGCCGGACCGGTCGACGTTCTACACTCGGGGTGCCAAGGGGTACACGGACTACCCCCCACTCTCGCCCCGGGGCTGAAAACCTCGATTGACCAAGGAGCTTGTGATGCACGATGCGACCCTTTCGCGCCGGACCATGTTCAAAGCGGCAGGCCTGGGAGCCGCCGCCGTCGTCACCGGCAACACGTACGCCGCGACGCTTTCGGGCAAGCCGATGCCGCTGATCGACGATGCTCCCAAGAGCAACGCGGGCAAGCAGGGGGCCGGGTTTTACCGGTTCAGCGTCGGCACCATCGAGGGCACGGTGCTGACGGCCGGTTCGTTCACCATTCCCAACCCGCACCCGACGATCGCTCCCGAAGCGTCGAAAGAGGACTTCGTCAAGGCGATGGAGGGAGCACTCCACCCCGCGGACAAGGCTTCGCTTGAGATCAACCCCACGGTCTTCAAGATCGGATCCGAGCTGGTCCTCGTCGATTCGGGCGGCGACAACCTGCGAGCGGTCGACAACCTCCGCGCGGCGGGCATGAAGCCCGAGCAGATCACTGCGGTCATCATCACCCACGCGCACGGCGACCACATCGGCGGCACCCTCACCAAGGACGGCTCGCCGGTTTACCCCAACGCCAAGGTCTTCCTGGGCAAAGCCGAGCACGACTTCTGGACCGGCCCGGCCGACATGCCCAACTCGCGCATGCCCGTCGACAACCGCAAGGGCATGGCCGACGGTGCCAAGAAGTGGATCGCCTCGATGAAGGGCCGCTTGGAGCTCGTCAAACCCGGTGACAAGATCCTCAGCGGTCTCGAGATCGTCGACGGCTCGGGCCACACGCCCGGCCACCTCTGCATCTCCGTGACCAGCGGCAGCGAGAAGGTCTTCCTCCTCGCCGACCTAGTCCACCACCCTGTCGCGATGTTCCACAACCCCGACTGGACGATCGGTTTCGACGCCGACCCCAAAGCCGCGGCAACCGCTCGCAAGCGGATCTTCCCGATGCTGGCGTCCGACAAAGCCCGCGTCCTCGCATACCACCTGCCGTGGCCGGGCTTCGGCCGCGTCGGCAAGCACGGCGACGCCTATTGGTGGGCGCCCGAAGCGTGGAACTGGGGCGAGTAAACCCGTCCGCGACTGCGAAAGTGAAGAATGCACGCTCAAGACCATCCTCACGGATGGTCTTTTTCGCTGGGCGGTCCGGTCAACGCTCGAGGATCGCTTCGGCGCTGAGCACCGGGGCGTTGTCCGGCTGGGTGAGGGTGGCTTGGATCAACGTACGGCCGCGAACGACGTCCGCTCCCTCGCTCCCGCCGACCCACGCGGGCACACCGGTCAGTTGCATGCGATACGTCCGCGTCGCGGGGTCGAACATCGAAGCGTTCGTCCGCAGATCGGAAAGATCGATGTCCCAGCGCGTCGAACCATCGGCCGCCGGAGCGAGCATCGAGTCTGTTCCGACGCTCGACGGACGCTGCCGCACGATCCGAAGCATCAAGGAACCGAGCCCCTTGGTCGAATCGCCCCAGGCGTCTCGCATCTCAAGGTGGATCACGACCTCGAGCGGCGAGTCCTTCCCCCCCACCGTCCGCGTGAGGGGATGGATCCGGATGGATGCGGGAGCAAAGGGGTTGGTCGCCGCTTGCGCCGCCCCACCGCCCCCACCGGCACTCCCGCTCCCGCGGATCGAGCCGGGCTTGGCGGGGTCGGAAGAGGACATCCACGAACATCCTCCGAGGAGGGACGCCGCGGCCATGCTGAGCAGGATCGACGAGATTCGCGCCATCAGGCCCTGAGTCTACCGGCCCGAGGCGAACCCGGCCGCTCGAACGGGCGTATGCTTACTGAGAGTGCATTCTCATTGGAGGGTTCCACATGGTTCGCCGTGGGCTTTGGGTACTCGTCGGCCTCACCTTGATCCTGGCTCTTGGCTTGGTGCCGGCGTGCACCGGGAAGAAAGGCCGCGCCCCTGGCCCGGTCCGCGCGGTGGTCACGATCGCGCCCCTCGCGGGGCTGGTCAAGCCGCTGCTCCCCCCGTCGGCCGAGATCAAGATCCTCATGGCTCCCGGCCGAAGCGAGCACGGCGAAGAGTTCACCGCCGACGACCTCGCCAACCTCGCGAAAGCGGACCTCGTGGTGCTCGTGGGCATGTCCCTCGAGCCCAAGGTCGAAGCTTTCCTGAAGGAACACCCCGACGCGAACCGGCAGGTCGTGAACTTCGCCGAAGCGGTCGGCGTCACCGCCGAGCACGACCACGCGCACGATCATGACCACGACCACGGCCATGAGCACTGCGATCACTCCGGCGGCGACCCGCACCTCTGGCTCGACCCCGTCCTTGTCGCCCAGGTCGTTCCGTCCATCAGCAAAGCCGCCGCCGCGGCGGTCCAACTCGCCGGTCCCACCTCCAGCACCGACGGCAAGGTCGACACCGCCGCTTCGCAGACCTGGACCAAGGTGCAGCTTCCCGCCGCTGAGTCCGAGCTCCTCGCCCAGGTGCTCAAGATCGATGACGAATACCGCGAAGCTCTCAAGCCGCACGCCGGCAAGGGCATCGTGACCCACCACGCCGCGTGGGGACGCCTCGCCGAACGCTACGGACTCAAGGTCGCCGAGGTCCTCCGCCCGGTCGAAAGCG
>JBIKTT010000313.1:0-3957 GCA_044347925.1 Phycisphaerales bacterium | reverse complement strand
CAAGTCCGGGTCGGTGGGGAAGTCGGTCTTCCCGAGCACATCCACGATCAGAAGCGAGCTGTGCGCCACCATCGCGCGGCCGCTCTCGGAGATGATCCGCGGATGCGCGAACCCCGCCGCGTCGCACACCGACTTCACGCGGTACACGATGTCGCGAGCGTACTCCGCCACGGTGTAGTTCACGCTCGAGGAGCTGTTGCTCATCGACCCGTCGTAGTCGATCCCCATCCCGCCGCCGACGTCGATCGTGTCCAAGCCCGCACCGAGCTTCTTGAGCTCGCAGAAGATGTGCGAAAGCTCGTTGACCGCCGCTTTGATGTTCCGGATCTCGCCGATCTGGCTCCCGATGTGGAAGTGGATCATCTTCAGGCAGTCGGCCATGCCGTGCTCATTGAGATAGTCGAGCGCGTGGAGCAGCTCCGTGACCGTCAGGCCGAACTTGCTCCGCATCCCGCCCGAGCTCTCCCATCGGCCTGTGCCCTGCGAGCTGGGCTTGGCCCGAACGCCGATCCGCGGGCGCACGTTGTACTTCTTCGCGTGGTGCACGATCCACTCAAGATCGCTGAACCGTTCCACCACCGGGATGATGTGGCGACCAAGCTTCGTCGCGAGGATCACCGTCTCGATGAACTCCGAGTCCTTGAACCCGTTGCAGACAATCGGCATCGCCGGCGCCGCCTCGGTCAGCCCAAGCACCGCCAGAAGCTCAGGCTTGCTGCCAGCTTCCAAGCCGAATCCGAGCTCCTTGCCGATGTCGCGCACCTCTTCGCAAAGCTGCCGCTGCTGGTTCACCTTGATCGGGTACACGCAGCAGTACGTCCCCGTGTACTGATGCTCCGCGATCGCCGCATCAAACGCCTGACGGATCTCCGTCAGCCGGTGCTTGAGCAGGTCGCGGAACCGGATGATGACCGGCGTCGAGATCTCGCGATCGCGAAGCCCCTCAAGCACCTCGTGCAGGTCGATCGAGCGCGCAGGATCCCGCTCGGGCATGATCGTCACGTGACCCAGCTCGTTCACGCCCACGTATCCCATGCCCCATTCGCGGATCCCGTACAGCTTCATCGAGTCTTCGACCGTCCAACCCTGCGTCTTCTTCGCCGCCTGCTCGGCGTCGTGGATCGGGTTCGCTGTGTTCGAAATCGTGGCCATCGTGTCCTGATTCCCGGCGCGAAGGCGGACGCTGCTCGCAGAGCCGCGCCGCTCCGCACCGAAACAGTATCGACCCCGCACCCCCAAGAAAACCTCCGGGACCGCTCTCGCTCACGATTCTCCCTCGCCCCTCGACGCGATTTCCCTTGGCGCGGCGGCCCCTCCGCCGGTATCATCAGCGAAACACCTCGGAGATCCCATGCGTCTTCACCCCGCCCTCACACTCGTCCTCCCCGCCGCCATCCTCCTGCCCACCGCCCGCGCGCAGGACCTCATCTTCACCTTCACCCCGCAAAGCTCCCTCACCCTGAGCACCAATTTCGTCATCGACTCCGAAGGCACCCTCATCGGAAACTACGACGAAGCCACCAACCCCGGCGGCACCCGCACCCGCCCCGGCCTCTTCGGCGGCTCCGGCAATCAGCCCATCCCCGCCGCGATCGACCTCTCCCTCGCCGGTTCCGATTCCACCCGCCCCACCGGCTCCTTCCGCTTCACCGCCGACACCGACGCCGGTGTCTTCACCCTCGAATCCTTCGGCGCCGACCTCCTGGGCGGAGCATCCCTCGACGTGCCCTTCACCCTCGGCCTGCTGTACGAAACGTTCCGAACCCTCACCCCCAACTCCGTCTACTTCGGCGGCGTCCGCCTGCCCATCCCGCTGGGCCAGGCGTCGGTCTCCGCGCTCACGTTCGCCCAGACGGCGCCCGTTCCCGGCGTGCTGATTCCGACCGCGAACCCGGGCATCTTCACCTTCGCGGCACTCATGCCCGTCGAAGTGACCCTCTCTGCGAGCGCCCTCGCCCAGACCTTTGAGATCCCGGCCTCCCCGGCAGCACTGCCTCTCACCGGCTCCCTCGACACCACCACGACGCCTCCCACCATCACGATCGCGTGGGACCTTGCGGTCGATCAGCCCTTCCCTCCCGAGGTGATCGCCCAGATCCCCCCGGTCGAGAACCAGCCCCTCGCGCTCCCCACCCTTCTGCCCCCTGGCTCGGTCGCCAACCTGCTCCTCAGCCTGACCGTCACTGCCGGTAACGCGGGCCTCGGAACCACCGCTTCCCTCGTGGCCCAGGGCATCGTTCGTTGCTCGACCGACCTCAACAACGACGGCATGGTCGACCTGCACGACCTCATGGCCTTCGTCGACGCCTTCGAAGCCGGCACGCCCGCCGCCGACTTCAACGCCGACGGCTTCGCCGACCTCTTCGACTACATCGACTTCGTCGAAGCGTTCGAGAGCCCCTGCAACTCCTGACTTCGGACGCTCCACCACCCCGAATCCCGCGCCGATCCCCCTCACAACCACCGCATCTACGCCTCCTCACCCGGGATTCACTGGCATCCCTCCGGGTTTGTCGTATATTCGACCCGTGACGCGTGGATGGATCATTCCGGGTTCGATAACCGTGGCGCTCGCCTGCGGCTCCTTGGCCCACGCGCAGGTCCAGTACCTCTCGGACCTCCGACGCGTTTCGCTCACCGCCGACACCCTCGCCGACCGTGAGGCCTTCGCGAGAAGCCCGGCGGTCCCCTACTCGGACTTCGAGGTCGCCTCGCGGACCGTCGACGCCGCAACCGGCACCACTTCCGTCTCGGCGACCGGTTCGCACCACTCGATCCTTTTGCCGTCGCACATGACCGCTTCCGGAGCCGCTTCCGCGGCCGGGCTCAGCCTCGGGAGCGATCCCGGCTCGGCACAGTCCTCTTCATCGTTTTTCGTCGGCTTCCACCTCGCCACCCGGCAGCGCCTCGTCGCCCACGCCTCGCTCACCCGCGGCGTCACGTCCAACGCCCAGTTCATCCTGCAGCGCACCGACGGCACGATCTCCTACGTCCTGAACGCCGACTCGCCGCAGCCGATCACCATCAACCGCATCCTGCCCGCCGGCGAGTACCGAGTCGTCGCCTTCGCCAGCGCCTCAATCGCCCTCTTCCCCGGCGCCAACCTCGCCGACGGCTGCACTTACACCGCCGAGCTCGACTTCACCTGCCCGGTGGACTTCAACGCCGACGGCTTCCTCGATTTCTTCGACTACGACGAGTACGTCACCTGCTTCGAAACCGGCGCCTGTCCACCCCAAGCCACCGCCGACTTCAACGACGACGGATTCGTGGACTTCTTCGACTACGACGATTTCGTCGCAAGCTACGAATCCGGCTGCTGAACCCGAAATCAAAAATCGTGCCCGGAGCTTCACGCCCCGGGCACGTCTCTCCCATGACCCGACAGGGCCGCTTAGCACCCGGTCTCAAACGCGCCGACAAAGTCGTCGTAGTCGAAGAAGTCCAGGAAGTAGTCCATGTTGAAGTCCGCCCGCGGCGAGCCATCCTGGAAATCGCCGACGAACTCGTCGTAGTCGAAGAAGTCCACGAACGCGTCCATGTTGTAGTCCGCCGGGCAGCGGATCACCGTCACGTGCGCCGCTTCGCTCATCACCTGCCCGCAGTCGTTACTCACGATGCACCAGTACGCCCCCGCGTCCGAAGGTGTGATGTCCGACAGGGTGATCGTGTCGCCGTCCGCACCGTCGATCACCACGCCCTCGTGGAGCCACTGGAAATTCAGCGGGCCGTTCGACCCGTCGCTGTCCGCCCGAATCTGGAACTCGACCTCCCCATACACCAAAGCCTCGCCGCCCGCCGGCTGATCGATGATCCACGGTGCCCCCTGCTGGCAGTCAATCGTCGAAAGGGACACCGAGTTCATCACCATCCCCGCGTACGAGCCCACGCGGTGCTGCCCGTTCACGACGCTGTCGCGGTACACCTCGTAGTTGATCACCGCGCTGAACGTCCCCG
>JBIKTT010000312.1:0-3959 GCA_044347925.1 Phycisphaerales bacterium | reverse complement strand
GGAGCCCTGCCCATCGAGCAGGAACGCGCCATCCTCCAGGCCGTCCGCGACATGCGTCCGCCGGTCGTCGAAGAGCCCGAAGCCGAGCCCGCCGCCGAAGGCGCTGCTGAGGGTGGCGAAGCCGAGCAGCCCGCCGGCAAGTAATCGTCCGTGAATGAGCATGAAGAAAGCCCCGGGAAACCGGGGCTTTTTCGTTGGCTTTGCTGCCGGACTCTCGAATTTCAGACCCTCGAGATCACTCCGGCCGCATCAGCGGGAAGAAAACCACATCGCGGATCGTGCGCTGGTTGGTCAGGAGCATGACCAGGCGGTCGATGCCCAGGCCCATGCCGCCGGCGGGGGGCATGCCGACCTTGAGGGCACGGATGAAGTCGTTGTCCATCGTGCGGTAGGTGCTTTCTTCGGCACTCTTGTCGGCGTCGATGCCGCGGAGCTGTTCTTTGAACTTGGCTTCCTGGATGTCCGGGTCGTTGAGCTCGGTGTAGTGCGGAGCGATCTCCATCCCGGCGATGAAGAGGTCGGCGCGGTCGGCGAGCGCGGGGTTGTCGCGCTTGGGACGGGTGAGCGGGCTGATCGCCGCCGGATAGTCCGTGATGAACGTGGGTCGCGCGTGGTCGATCGACTTCTCGGCTTTCTCTTCGAAAAGCTCGTTGACGACGAGCCACGGATCCATCTGCGCGATATTGGCCGCCAGGCCCGGCTTCATCGCCGAAAGCTCCGCGCGGGCCCGGGCCGTGTCGATCATCGCGAACCCATAGGCCTTCTCGAAAAGCTCACCGTAGCGGACGCGCGTGAACGGCTTGCTGTAGTTGATCGCGAGCTCACCGAAGGGCAGGATCGCGTCGCCCGTGCCTCCCGAAGCCGCGTGCACCATCACCGCCGCGTCGCGGATGATCGTCTCCGTGAGATCCATCACCGTTTCGACGTTTCCGAAAGCGTGGTAGGCTTCCAGCATCGTGAATTCGGGGTTGTGCTGCTTGTCGAGGCCCTCGTTGCGGAAGTTGCGGTTGATCTCAAAGACCCGCGGCAGCCCGCCGACGAGAAGCCGCTTGAGGTAGAGCTCGGGGGCGATCCGCATGAAGAGGTTGATGTCCAGCGCGTTCATCTTCGTGACGAACGGCCGGGCCGCGGCGCCGCCCGCGAGAGCCTGCAGCATCGGCGTCTCGACCTCGAGGTAGCCGCGGGCTTCGAGCGTCTTCCGCACACTCGACACGATCGCCGAGCGCTGCTTGAAGACCTGCATCGTCTCGGGGTTGGCCCAGAGGTCGACATAACGCTGGCGGTAGCGGATCTCAACGTCGTGGAGGCCGTCGTGCTTGGCCGGCGGGGGAACGATGCTCTTGGTCCCCGGCTTGACGTCCGAAGCCCAGACGGTGATCTCGCCGGTCTTGGTCTTCATCAGCCGTCCGGTGACGATGATGATGTCGGCCAGGTCGGTGAGCTTGGTGAACTTGAACGCAAGCTCCGCCACGTCCCGCTGGCTGACGGCGACCTGGATATCCGCCGTGTCATCACGAAGGGTCAGCCAAAGCAGCTTGCCGCCGTCGCGGAAAAGCATGACGCGTCCCGCGACCGAAACGATCGGACGGCGATCGACGTACCCCTCGGCTTTGCTGTTGGCGTTGTGATCGATGTTGGCGGCGTCGTCGTAGAGCGCCCGCGCCTGAGCAAGCGTGAGCAGTTTCTCCGCCGCGGCTTCCCCGTACGGCGCGAGGCCGAGCTCGACCACGCCTTGCCGATTGGCACGGCGCTGAGCTTCGTACTCGGTGGGGGAGAGCTGTGGGGGCTCCGCCGCGGGGGCCGGACGGGCGGGAGCGGGCTTGGAACCCGGGTTGGAAGCGGGGCTCTGATTGGTCTTCTGGTCGGACATCAGGCCATCGTAGAGCCTGCGGCGGCCTCATCGCGGGAAATCTCGCCCGAACCAGCGCTCCCATGGAGAATCGCGGTCGGGCGCGGTTCGGACCGGAACCCGGGCACCAGCAGCAGCCGCAAGCTGTTCGCCACCACCAGAAGCGTCCCGCCCTCGTGCAGAAGCACGCCCACGGACATCGGAAGGCGGAAATTCGTCACCGAACCGACCAGCGTCACGAGGCTCCCCAGGAAGATCACCGACAGGGCGAAAAGCAGGTTCGCCCGGATGATCCCGCGCGTCTTGCGAGCCAGACGGATCGCCCACGGCACCGCCGCCAGATCGTCGGACATCAGAACGATGTCGGCGGACTCCAGAGCGGCGTCGCTTCCGATGGAGCCGATCGCGATCGCGACGTCGGCGGCGGCCAGCGCGGGAGCGTCGTTGACGCCGTCCCCGATCACCGCGACGCCGGGCGGGCTTCCAAATCGGCCGCGGGTCACGGGCTGAGATCTCGCGGCTTGCTTCATCTCCCCGACGATGCGGAGCTTGTCCGCGGGGAGGAGCTCGGCGTCGAACCGATCCAAACCGAGCTGATCCGCGACGGCTTTGGCGGTGGTGGCGTTGTCGCCGGTGAGCATCCGAACGGGCTTGACGCCAAGAGCGTGGAGGTCCTGGACGAGTCGCTGGGCACCTGGGCGGACGGCGTCGGCGAGGGTGATGACGGTCGCTTCGCCGGCGGTTTCGGGGTTGTCGCCGGGGGCTTGGGCTTTGGCGACGACGACACCGATGCGGCCCTGCTTTTGGATGGTCCTGAGGACCTCCTGGGTCTTGGCTCGCAGGCAGACGGGCACGATCGGCTCGACGTGCTTGTAGCTGCCAAGGCGGACCTCGATGTCGCCGGGGAGGACACCGCTCATGCCGCGGCCGGTGGTGTGCATGATGTGGAGCAAGCGGGCCGGGGGGATGCCGTGTGCGGTCGCGGCATCCTTGATCGCGCTGGCGATGGGGTGGGTCGAGTCGGCTTCGAGCGCGGCGGCGATCGCGAGCATCGAGTCGCGGTCGCTCCACGCGACGGGCGTCAGTTGCTCGACGCGGGGGCGGCCGATCGTGAGCGTGCCGGTCTTGTCAAAGCAGACGGCCGCGACGGATGCGAGCTGCTCGGTCGCTTGCCCACCCTTGAAAAGCACGCCGAAGCGGGCCGCACGGGCGATGGCGGCGAGGGTCGCGGTGGGGGTGGCGATGATCAGCGCGCACGGCGAACAGATGATGAGGAACGTGATCGCGATGTACGAAGCGTCCTTCCACGAGAACGCCAGCAGGAAGTGCCACACCAGAAGCACGACCAGGCTCGCGATCATCACGCCCTTGGCGTACGGCTCGCTGATCCGGTCGATCGCCCGCTGGACGGGCTCGCGCTGCTCGTGGGCCATCAGGACCAGCCGCAGCACCTTCTGCAAGCTCGACTCGGCGGCGGGTCGGATGACGCGTGCTTCGACCGGGTCGTCGGTGTTGATGGTGCCGGAGTAGATCTCATCGCCGACGACGACGGGCCGTGTGACGGATTCGCCGGTCATCGCCGACTGGTCCATCTCGGTGCGGCCTTCGGTCAGGATCGCATCGGCGGGGACGCGCTGGCCGGGCTTGATCTTGATGCGATCGCCGACGACGAGGGTCATCGGATCGGCTTGCACCCACTGGCCATCGCGCCAGAGGTCGGCCTGCGTCGGCATGAGCGAGTGCAGGGCTTCGACCTCGCGCTGCGTCCGCTGGGCGGCGAGCTCTTCGAGGGCCCCGGCGAGCACGAAGAGGAACAGAAGCAGAGCGCCTTCGGCGGGAGCGCCGGCGGCCGCGGCCAAACCCGCACCGACGATCATGAGCACATCGATGTCGATCTTGCGCTGGCTTAGAGCTTCAAACGCGGCCCGTCCGCCGTAGATAAACCCGATGACCAGGCTCGTCCAAACGAGCCATGGCGCCCAAGGTGCCTCGAACATCCGCGGGATGATGACCCCAAGGCCAAGGAGCAAGCCCGCCAGCAGCGACATCCAGAGCTCCCCGCGAGCGGAGAGGATCCACGGCGTGGCATGGATGACTTTGGGCTGGGCTG
>JBIKTT010000311.1:0-3982 GCA_044347925.1 Phycisphaerales bacterium | reverse complement strand
CGCGCGGTGGGCGAGACGATGATCGTGGTGATGGCGACGGGCAATACGGCGGACATGTCATGGAACATGTTCTCGGGGTGCCGCACGCTTTCGGCGAACATCGCGACCGAGCTTCCCGAAGCGGGTCGCGGGGATGTGCATTTCCGGGTGCTTTTCCTCTGCGGGCTGGTGCTTTTCGTGATGACGTTCGCTCTGAATACGACGGCTGAACTGATCCGGCAGCGTTTCCGGAAGAGGAGCGCGGCGCTGTGATGCGTGAACCCACGAGCACGGCGCAGCAGGGCCCGGGCGGCAAGGGCGCTCGGCGGACGCCCATGGCGGCCCGCGGCGAACCGATGATCTGGCTGATGGGGCTGGCCCTGGTGCTCTGCTTCGTCGGCGTGGTGTCGCTGGTGGCGAAGGTGGCGGTGGAAGGCGCGAATACGTTCTGGCCGCGGCCGATCGAGCGGGTGACCCTCCGCGCAGCGGACATCTCTGCGAAGGGCCGCGAGTTCTTCGGAATCCCGATGCGGCAGGAGCCGTTCTCGCCATCCCCCGAGCTTCAGAAACGGATCGATGAGCTTCGCGCGGCCGGAAAGCTGCCCGAAGGCTCGGTGGACGCGGAAGGCCTTGCGGTCCGGCGGCTTTACCGGGCCGGCAACCGCGACGTGACGAATGAGCCGTTCATCTGGGTGCCCCTCTGCAACATCATTGAAGCGACGCGTCCGAAGGACGTCGTCTTTCTGGAACGGACCAAGTGGGGTGTCTGGATCGGCACGCCCACGGCAGTGATCAAGCAGACGCTCGTGGAGGAGGGCTCGGCCCCGACGAGCAGCGCCGTTCGTACCGAACGAGTCACGCTCGGCGACGGGAAAGCCTACGACCGGGCGTACCTCGCGGAGGGAGCGGACGCGGTGCTCGCCGGGCTCGGAAAGTACCTCTCGGAAGCCGCGACGCGACGCGAGGAGCTTGATCGGATTGACAAGCACGTCATCGGGAGCATCAACGACAGGATCGCGGTTCAGCGTGAACGGCAGCGAAACGCGGACCGTCGCGTCGCGATTTCGGGCGCGCCGAGCACGACACTCTCCGTCGGGGCCTCATGGCTGCTCTGGAGCGGAATCGCGGCGCTCACCGCGCTCGCCGCGGGACTTTCGTGGAAGCTGTCGCGAGTGACGGTGAGCGTGACTCGCCCGCAGCTTTGGCGGGCTTCGCTGATCCGGCTGCTCGCGGTCGCGAGCGTGTTGGGCGTCGTGGGCATGGTGACGCTGCGGCCCTGGCGTGAGCGTCCCATCGACGCGGCCGAGCACGCGACGATCTCCGCTTCGGTGACGGCGGAGCTTGCGGCCCTGCAGAAGGAGTATCAGGACGCCGACGCGACCAAGCGAAAGCTCGAGCGGGAGGATTCGCAGTGGCGGGTGATCGTCAGGGACGCGAGCGGCGCGAACTTCGCACCGATCGCCATGACCGACGCGGACCAGCCGATGAAGATCTCGCAGATCGTGCGGCTGGTGGACGCCAACGCCCTCACGCTGACGGGCAAGCTGGGCGTGTACCTCTCCCGTTGGGGCGAGTTCCTCGGCGATGATCCGCGGGAGCAGAACACCGACGGCGGCGTCTTCCCCGTGATTTTCGGGACGGTGATGATGACGATGCTGCTTTCGGTCATCGTCGTGCCTTTCGGAGTGATCGCGGCGCTGTACCTGCGTGAGTACGCGAGGCAGGGCGTCGTGACATCCATCCTTCGGATCGCGATCAACAATCTCGCGGGCGTTCCGTCGATCGTGTTCGGGATGTTCGGCCTGGGGTTCTTCTGCTACACGGTGGGCGCGTACATCGACAAGGGCCCCGAAGTTGAGACCCGCTCGGCCCCTGGCGCGTGGTGGATCTGGGCGGCGGGTGCGGGTGCGGTGACGGTGGCGGCGCTCATCGCCGCACTGCTGGCGCGTCCCATCCCGGGACAGCCGATCCGAGCGTCGCACCGCGTCATGGCGTTTGTGACGGCGGTGCTCTGGTTCGTCGCGGCCGGAGCGGCGGTCGCTCTGGCGGCGCACACGCCGTACTTCGAGGGGTTCTTCACCGACCGTCCGGACTCGACGTTCGGCAAGCGCGGGCTGCTCTGGGCTTCGCTGACGCTGGCTTTGCTGACGCTTCCGGTCGTGATCGTGGCGACGGAAGAAGCGGTGGCGGCGGTACCGCGTTCGATGCGCGAGGGGTCGTACGGGTGCGGAGCGAGCAAGTGGCAGACGATCCGGCGGATCGTGCTTCCCGGCGCTATGCCGGGCATCATGACGGGGATGATCCTTGCGATGGCCCGCGGCGCGGGCGAGGTCGCTCCGCTGATGCTGGTGGGAGCGATGAAACTCGCCCCCGAGCTTCCGTTCTCGTCGCAGTTCCCGTTCCTTCACGCGGACCGGTCGTTCATGCACCTCGGATTCCACATCTTTGACCTGGGATTCCAAAGCCCGGACGCGGAAGCGGCGCGGCCGCTCGTCTGGACCACGACGCTCCTCCTGATCGCGATCGTCGTGACGCTCAATCTGTCGGCGATCATGCTCCGAGCCAGGCTGAAAGCCCGCGGGTCGGGCTCGGCGGTGTAAAGGCGCCAACAATGACCACGACCGCATCCCCCACTCCCTCAACCATGCCCACCGCGGACCCATCCCCGACCCAACGGATCGCTTTCGGCGACATGAATGCGCCCGCGCCTGTTTATCGCGTGATCGACGCGATCCGCGGCGGACAGGCCCACACCCCCGAAATCCACGAGACGGCCAAACGCGAGGATGCGCTGCTTGAGATGAAGGACTTCTGCCTGTACTACGGGAAGGCGAAGGCTCTTCACTCGATCAGCATGAAGGTCGCCCGCGGCAAGGTCACGGCCCTGATCGGGCCCTCGGGCTGCGGCAAGTCCACCCTGCTGCGTTCTGTCAACCGGCTCAACGACCTCATCGACGGCGTGCGGATCGAGGGGGACATGCTCCTCAACGGCGAAACCGTCTACGCCCCGGACGTCGACGTCATCGACCTCCGCAAGCGTCTTGGCATGGTCTTTCAGAAGCCCAATCCGTTCCCGATGTCGATCTTCGAGAACGTCGTCTACCCGCTCCGCATCGACGGTGAGCGTCGCAAGAGCGTGCTCCAGGAAGCGTGTGAGAAGTCGCTGAAAGCCGCGGCCCTGTGGGAAGAAGCCAAGGACCGCCTGCACGATTCGGCCCTGGGCCTCTCGGGCGGACAGCAGCAGCGTCTGTGCATCGCCCGAGCGATCGTCGCCGAGCCCGAAGTGCTGCTCATGGACGAACCGTGCTCCGCGCTGGACCCGATCGCGACGCTCCGCATCGAGGAACTCATCGAAGAGGTGAGCCAGCGATACACGGTGCTCATCGTGACGCACAACATGCAGCAGGCCGCCCGCGTCAGCGACTACACCGCGTTCCTCTACCTCGGCCGGCTCGTTGAATACGGCCTGACCAAAGACATCTTCCAGAACCCGCACCTCCGCGAGACGGAAGACTACGTGACGGGCCGGTTCGGTTAACGCTGGTCAGTCTCCGGCTTTTCCAAGCCACGAATCAAACTGCGCCTTCTGCTCGTCGCTCACCTCATGGAGCTTGCGGATCGACGGCGAGACGTCGGGCTGGCCGCCGATGGTGATGACCGTCTCGCGGAGCACGTCGTGGCGAAAGAACGCGAGGCGGACGCTGTCGCCGACGGACCGCAAGCCGATCTCCTTGTCGAGATCCGCTGCTCTCAACCGGCGACCATCGATCGCGACGAGGATGTCGCCCGGAACCAGACCGGGTCCAAGGTCGGGCCGGAGCGCGGGCGAATCGGTCGCGACGATGGTGACTCGGGCGACGCCGGACTCCTCCGCAGCGGTCACGCCCAGGTACGGAAGAGCCTTTTCGCCGGGCTCGGCACGATACTCGCGGCCGACGACTGCGAGAGCGGCGTTGAAATCAAGCTGACCCGTTCCGTGGACGGCGGTCCGGAAGAAGGTCTC